>JBAXWO010000059.1:0-9692 GCA_037128375.1 bacterium | reverse complement strand
CACCCTTCTCGCGGACCTGGGTGTCGAGAGCGGCGAGGTAGAACTGCATCTTGCCGACGAATTCCGGCGCGAATTCGCCGACCTTGAGTTCCACGGCCACGAGACACTTCAGGCGGCGATGGAACAGCAACAGGTCAATGAAATACTCCTTCTCGTCCACCTCAAGGCGGAACTGGCTTCCAACAAAGGCGAATAGCCCGCCCATGACGTGCAGAAAGCCCTCGATGCGCGCAATGAGCGCCCGCTCCAGCTCACGCTCGGCATGTTCCTCGCCGAGTTCCAGAAAATCGAAAAGGTACTCATCCTTGACCGCCAGCTTCGCCTGGGCACGGATGGCGGGCGTCACGGCCTTGTCGAAGTTGGTCTGACCGAGGAGTGTCTTCTCATAACTCTGGTTCTCGATCTGATGGATGATCACGTTTTTCGACCAGCCGAACTTGCGGGTCATGCGGACGTAGAACTCCCGCTCCAAGGGATCGGAACAGCGCGTCAGAACGATAAGGTTATGGGACCAGCCGATTTGTGCAACCAGTGGTTGCACTTTTGGCAGACCCTGGTAGGCGACATAGAATTCCCGCATGTAGAAAACGTTACGCCTTGAAAAACCGACGCTGACCGCCCTTACCGATCTCGATCATTTCGTTGATTCCGACGAAATGATCCTCCACAAGTTGGCCGCTGTTGAACGGCGCCGGTGGCTTGCGCTCTATCGAATTGGGCTCCAGAAAGGGAGATTACAGCGTCACCTGATCTGGAAATGCTCGTAGCCGCGTGCCGTTAACGGCTGAACTTGCCCGGCCGCGTCCTGAAGACGGACCCCCGTCTCACGGGTGATGAGCCCGATGCGGGAACAGCGTAGGCGGAACCGCGCCTTCCAAGCTCGCTCGAAAGCGGCGGCACGGTCGGCCTTGACCGTAAACAGCAGTTCGAAATCCTCGCCGTCCCCCAGCGCGTGGTCAAGCGGCGTACGCCCCTTTCCCGCCCGGCGTGCGGCGGCGGACACCGGAATACGACCCGCCTCCAGTACCGCCCCCACCCGGCTGGCGGCGATCAGCCGCGGCACGTCCGATGCCAGGCCGTCGCTCAAATCCATCATGGCCGTGGCCCAGCGCGCTTTCCCCAACCATTGCCCCTCCTGGAGCCGGGGTTCAAACGTGAGGTGTCGGCCGGCCAGGCTGCCGCCGAGCATGCCGGTCACGTAGAGCACCTCCCCGGACCGGGCGCCCGAACGGAACACGGCCTGCCCGCGCGGCACCCGCCCCACGGCAAACACATGCAGTTCCAGGGTCGTGCCGCGTGAGGTGTCGCCGCCGACAATCGCCACCCCGTGCCGCCGGGCCAGGCGGGCGGCGCCGCGATAGATCCGTTCGATACGGCTGACCGGCGTGCCGGCCGGCGCCACCAGGTCGATCAACACCCAGAGCGGCTCACCGCCCATGGCGGCCAGATCGCTCAGAACGCGCCCGATGGCCTTATGGCCCACCGCCTCGGGCCTCGCACCGGGCGCGAAATGAACCCCTTCAATCACAGGATCGCTTTTAAGCAGAAAGTCGAATCGCGCGCCGCGCCCGGTGCGAACCACCGCGCAATCGTCACCCATGCCGGCAATCACGTCCGCCCGACCCGGCACCAGACGCTGGAGACGGGCAATAAGCCGGTTTTCTCCCAAATCCTGAACGGTTGTCATTTAGCCACCTTCAGCACCTGATCGCGAAGCGCTTGTGCCAGCCGCGCTTCCGCCACCGTAAAGCCCCCCACCGCCGGATCAACCCTGAGCAGGGTCTCCTGCCGGACACAACGCCGTTCCTCAAGACGCAGCTGTCCGCGCGCCACCAACGTCAGCACCAGCACGCTCAACCCGCACATCAGGATCATGCCCGCCGTACGCTCATAGCGCCCGGCCGGCAGGGCACGCCGGGAAGCCTTCCTCGCGGCAATGGCCCACCCCAACAACGCCACCAATAAGACAGCCATCGGCGCCGATATGGCCACCAGGGAGGCCGTCTGATTTTCGGAAGTAATCCAACTCACGGGCAACAGGAATGCCGTCCCCATCAGGACGGCGGGCACAAGCCAACGGACCGCGCTGCCCCGGGCGCGTCCAGGCGCCGGTAGGGACACCGGCACCCACCTGGAGAAGGCCAAAACAGTATTCAGCAGAACCATCGCCACGCCCAATACCTCCAACTGCATGATCAGCCTCGGCCAGACATACGGCAACCCGTACAACCGCCCTCCCAGCGACGTGAACCGGGTGCAGACAAAATAGACCGCCACCGGGAGGATCACGCACCACACCGCTCTCACGGCCGCCTTCCACCAGATTTGTCCGCCATCGGTCTGCGCCCCGTCGGGCAGCCTCTTGCGCAGACCCCGCAACCGGAGCACTCCCACCACCATCACCACCACCATCAAAATGGTCAGGACCGCAAAGAACAGGTCTTCGACCAGGACATAGTCGATCAGCCGGCTCGGGGCGAGTTCCGCCTCGGACGGATACTCCGTCAGCGCCGGCAGCAGCATGGCGGCCAGGATCCCCGTATGCCGGCCGAAGTCCTCGCGTTGCTGCCGGATCGCCGGGTCTTTCTGGAAGGCGTTGCGCCGAACATTCCAGGCCACCAGGGGAGCGGCCAACGCCCGGGTCTCCGCGCGCACCTCGTCGGCCTTCCCGGCCATTCCCATTTGCTCATAACATTCAGGAACCCGCAACTCGGCCTCCTTGACCACCGCCGCCGCCATCAGCACGTCAATCAGCGCGAAACTGTCGGCGGTAAGTTTCAGGGCCAGGGGTTTCCACGCATCGAGATGGGGACGGGCGGCAACGGCTTGCTTCTCCCCGATCAGCAGCGCGGCATAGGCGCCGGCGCCGCGCGCCAGGTTCCGCATCAGCGGCAGATCGGGCATGGGGGTGTCGGACGCCAGGTTCAGGCGCAGTATTTGATCCGACAGCGATCGGGGCGATCCCAGAATGGCCAGCCGCGCGGCCAGCATGTCCGCCACATAGCGACGATAGACGGGCTTCTTCAGGCCCCGCTGCAGGAGGACCATGGCCTCGGCGAGTTTGGCGCGGTCCTTGACGACCTGTTCCGACCGTACCCTGGCTTTTCCGTCGGCCGTCACCCCGGTGACGGAGGTCTTGGACTCAACGGCCTGTTCCAGCAACTTCGCGGCCAGGACAAAATCCAGCCGCGCGTTGTCCGGATCGATCCGACGGCCGGTCTCGATCTCCGCGGCCAGAAAGCGGTACCGTTCGACGGCGTTGGTTCCGAGGGACTCGTACTCCGCGAGGAGGGACGACAAATAGTGGTGGAAGAAGACCTTGTTAGTCGGCGCGGCCTCCCATATGGCCCGCTGCCGGCGGGCGTTCGACGCCCGTGTCGGGTCCCCTTGCAACACCAGCCGATCCGCCGCCGCCAGACGGCGTGTGGAGGCGGGCAGCGACAGCGTCCCCCCTTCCGGCGTCGCCACCGCCAGCAGGCGCCGATAGGCCTTCACCATGCCGAAATCCGTCATGATCCCCACCGCCACGACCGCCGCCACCAAAAGGATCAGGCAGGCGGCCCCTGTGTTCCGGGTCATTGTGCTCATGCTGGAAACCATACGTCAGCCCACCCCTGGAGTTCAAGCTATTGACAACGTGTCTCCATGGGATAGCATCCCGCAACATGACGGATTCCTCCACTCCCCGCATCGCCTGTTTCATCACCCCGCACGGGTTGGGTCATGCCGCCCGGGCGGCCGCCGTTCTGGCTGCCGTTCAAAAACGCCGGCCCGACATCGGGCTGGAACTATTCACCACCGCCGGGTCGGACTTCTTCACCGCCTCCGGCTGCCGGAATGTGACGGTTCATCATGAGAGTCTCGACATCGGGTTTGCGCAACAGAGCGCGCTGGTGGAGGACCTGCCCGAGACCGTGCGGCGTCTCGACGCTTTCCTGCCGTTCCACAACGACCTCGTGGACCGCCTGGCCGCCGTCGTCCGGCACGCCCGCTGCGCGGCGCTGATCTGCGATATCGCCCCACTGGGCGTGGCCGTGGCGCGCGCCGCCGGCATCCCCTCCATCCTCATCGAGAACTTCACCTGGGACAACCTCTACGGGCATTACGCGGCCCAGTACCCGCGCCTGCAGGTCCACGCCGACCTGCTGCGCCAGTGGTTCTCATCCGCCGACCTCCACATCCAAACCGAACCCGTCTGCCACCGGGCCAGCGCGGCGGACCTCACGACGGCTCCGGTGGGCCGGCCCGCCCGAACCGAACCCGGCCTGGTGCGTCGGGAACTGGGCGTGGCGCCGGGCAGGAAACTGGTGCTGATCACCATGGGCGGGGTATCGGAGCGCACGCCGTTGCTGGCACACATGGCCGACCGTGATGACCTAGTCTTCGTGGTCGCCTGGGGGGCCTCGCAACGACACACCGTGGGGAATGTCATCTGCCTGCCGTTACGCTCCGACTTCTACCATCCGGACCTTGTTCAGGCCGCCGACGCCGTCATCGGCAAAGTGGGCTACAGCACGCTCGCGGAAGTTCATCGCGCAGGCGTGCCGTTCGGGTACATCTGCCGCCGGAACTATCCCGAGATGCCGGGCCTTGTCGCCTTCGTCGAGCGCCATATCGCCGGCCTGCAACTTCAGGATGCGGACCTGGGCGAAGGCGTCGAAGCCGACTTCATCGATCGCCTGCTGGCCCTGCCCCGCCGTCCGCCCGCCCAGGTCAACGGAGCGGACGAAATCGCCGCCTTCCTGGATTTCTAGCCGTAGATCTCGCCGTTGCGGAACGCTGCCCAGGCGGTTTCGAACCACATGTCGCTCTCAGGCAGGGGGCGGCGGGCCACCCACCGGTTCACCACGCTGCCATCCGGCTGTAACACCGTCTCCTGGACCTTGTCCTTGAACGACACATCCTCGGGGGTGAGGCTCCACTCGGGGCCCAGCTTCGGGTGGGCCCGCTGGCCGGCCGGGTCGACGACCATGGCGGACCCGCGGCTGCCAACGCCGGCGGCGATGGCGAATTGCACGGCCTCCAGATACAGGCGATGAGCCAGGCACAACTGCCGGTTGCGCACCGCCTCGATCAGGTCCGCGGCCGTTTCGGCACGACAGCCCTTCTGCTCCAGCCGTTCCCACTGCGCGCGGGCCTCGATCACCGCTTTCCGGTTGTCCGCCGCGGCACGGATATGGGCGCCAGCCCGGCTCATGCGGGACTGCAGTTCGCTGCGATCCGCCTGCCACGACCCCGACCCGGCGGTGCGGCACAGGTTCATCCACCCGGCGGTCTGCCGGATCGTCGCCGTCGCCGCGCCGCGCCAGGCGGCCTCATCGAGCGTCGTATCCCGATAGCGCGCGGCGATATACTCCGCGGCGCGGAAGCCCGCCACCTGACCCGAGTTCAGCGCCGACCCGCCCGGCCGGTAGACACCGTGTGAACCATTAACCTCCCCGACCGGGAACAGATGCTTGATGTTGAGCGACTCCCACCAGTGATTGCCGGCGATCCCGCCGTTGTTGTGCTGCGCGCAGACGGCAATCTCCAGCGGCTCCCTGACGATATCGATGCCGTGGTCCCGGTAGAGCTCGATGGCGCCCGGGTTCATTTTCTGAAGGCGCGCGATGGGCGTCTCCTGCAGGGCCTTGGAGTTGGTCAGGTACTGGAGCGCCTCGCTGCTGAGCGCCTTGAAATCGAACCCCTCCGGGTTTCTGCGGAAATCCAGATACACCCGGCGCCCCTTGAGCACGGTTTCAATGTAAACCAGGATGTCCACGATCGACGAACCGCCCACGATCTTCCGGGAATCGAAAGGCCATTGGTAGCCCTTAAGGAAGACCATGGAATTCATCGCCCCCACGGTGTCGAAGTATTCCGGCATGAACTCGCGCTCGTCGGAGACGCCGTCGGCCGCCGTGCTGATGAAGCGCGGAACCACCTGCATGTAGGTGCCCGACACGTTCCAGCGGAACTTGATCGAGGCCAGCCCGTATTGCGATTCCGGCAGGCTCTGAGCGCAGGCGCCGGCCTGCAGGGCCAGTCCAATGGCGCCGGTGTGGACCTCCGGGTACACGCTGGTCTTGTAAAGCCCGCCAGGACCGCCGACCGCCAACACGACGTTTTCGGCGGCGTAGGCTTCGAGCCTGGCGTGGACGTCGAGCGCCAGGGCGCCGACCGCGCGTTTCGCCGACCCGGCTCCCGCCGTCAGGATCGAGGTGACCACGCGGTTTTCGCGCATCGGGATACCGAGCCGCGCGACTTCGCGGATCAGGGCGCGGCACATCTCGCGCGAGGTGTAGGGCCCGATCGAGGTCGCGCGCTGGCGGGGATCATGGTCGGTCTTGTAGCCGACGAACTGGCCGTAGGCGTCACGGGGGAAGGGCACGCCAAGGTTGATGAGGTTCATGAAGGCGCGTGCCGACACGCTGGCCTCCACCAGCGCCAGGTCACCATGCATGCTGCCGCCGGCGAAATAGGTCTCCGCCATCGTGCGCGGCGCGTCCGCATCGGCCCCGCACATCGCCAGCTTGTAATACGTCTGCTTGTCGCTGCCGGTGTTGATCGAGGTTCCCTGTTGCAGCCCCTCCGTAAGGATCAGGACGTCCTCCACCCCGTTTTTCCAGAGCTGGATGGCGGCATTGAGCCCTGCGGCGCCGCTGCCGATGACCAGGGTGTGAACCGTTGTAACCGGGACGGGCTGTTTCTGCCCGTCCATGATCAGTGTGGTTTCTTTCATGGGTTCCCTTCAAATGAATATTACAGCCGCTGCACGGTGAACCCGCCGTCCACCATGATCACCTGCCCGGTGGAATAGGCCAGATCGCCACGGACCATCGAGGCGGCCACGCGACCGATATCCTCGGGCATTCCCCAGCGGGCCTGCAGCAGGATGCCTTCCCCGATCAGCTTGTCGTACTTGGCCTGCACGGTGGACGTCATGTCGGTCTTGATGATGCCCGGCTGGATTTCGTAGGCGGGAATGTTGAACTCACCGAGGCGCACCGCCCACAACTTGGTGGCCATGCTGATGCCGGCCTTGGAAATGCAGTATTCCCCGCGGCTGGGGGACGCCACGGCGGCGGACATCGACGAGATGTTGATGATGCACCCCCAGAAGGACGGATCCGCCTTTTTCTGGGCGATCATCCAGTTGGCGACCCCCTGCGTCAGGAAATAGGGTCCCTGGAGGTTGATCTTGATCAGGCGTTCAAAGCTTTCTTCCGTAGCTTCCAGAATATCGGCCCGCACCTTCGGGGCCACGCCGGCGTTGTTGACCAGCACGTTGAGGCGGCCGAAGCGGGCCTTGATCTCCTCCAGCATCTGCTGGCGCGCCGGGGCGCTGGTGACATCGGCCCGGCAGTACAGAACCTCGGCGCCCAATGCGCGCAAGCCCTGCAGCGCTTCGGCCACCACAGATTCCTCATGAAGGTCACAGATGACAATATCGCAACCGTCCTTGGCCAGGCATTGGGCGATGCCCAATCCAATGCCGCGTCCGGCGCCGGTGATCAGGGCCACTTTGCGGGGCTCCGGTTTCAGGGTTCGGGGTTCAGGGTTCATTTTTGTCTCTTTCCTTGTTATGCCTTAAGTTCGGGCAGGGTAACCCAAGCGCGACGCTCCGAGGATTCCATGCCCTTTTCGGCCAATTGAACACCCTTGGCGCCTTCCAGCAGGGTCCAGCGGAAGGGGTTGTTGCACACCACGTGCCGCAGGAACATTTCCCACTGCACCTTGAACGCGTTGTCGTAACTCTGTTGCTCGGGCACCTGCTGCCAGGTTTGGAAGAAATCGATCGGCTGATCGATGTCCGGATTCCAGATCGGCCGCGGCGTCGCGCCGTAGGGCTGGATCCAGCACTGACGCAATCCCGCCACCGCGCTGCCCTTGGTGCCGTCCACCTGCAGGGTCAGCAGGTCATCCCGCCGCACACGAACCGACCAGGACGAGTTGAAGTGGGCAATGATGCCGTCGGCCAGTTCAAAGGTGGCATAGGCGGAATCGTCGGCGGTGCAGGTATAGGGTTTGCCGTTTTCGTCCCAGCGCCGGGGAATATGCGTGGCGCCCAGGCAGGAGACCGCCTGCACCGCGCCAAAGAGATTGTCCAGGACATAGCGCCAGTGACAAAGCATGTCGAGAATCATGCCGCCGCCATCCTCCTTGCGATAGTTCCAGGACGGCCGTTGCGGGGGGACAATATCGCCCTCGAACACCCAATACCCGAACTCGCCCCGGACCGACAGGATCTTCCCGAAAAAGCCCGAGTCGCGAAGGGCCTTCAGTTTCATCATGCCCGGCAGCCACAGTTTGTCCTGAACGACGCCGTTCTTGACGCCGGCCTTTCGGGCCAGGGTGTAGAGTTCGTAAGCCTCGGCGGTGTTCGTGGCGGTCGGTTTTTCGCAGTAGACGTGCTTGCCGGCGGCAATCGCCTTCTTCACATCCGCCACGCGGCGGTCGGTGGTTTGCGAGTCGAAGTAGATCTGGTTCGCCGGATCGGCCAGCGCCTGGTCGAGTGACGTGGTGGTGCGCACGCCGCCCGCCAGGGCGGAGAGCTTCTCCAGTTTCATGGTGTTACGACCGACCAGGACAGGTTCGGGCATGATGACTTCCTCTTCCGAAATCTTCACGCCGCCCTGCTTGCGGATGGCCACGATGGACCGCATCAGGTGCTGGTTGGTGCCCATGCGTCCGGTGACGCCGTTCATAACGATCCCCATCTTATGTATCTTCATTGCATTCATGTTCTTCTCCACTTGTTAATCCTGAAATGGGCCATCCAATTCACTCAACAACCTACCATCCCCTACGTATCAAAATTCAAGAGAAGATTCACCACCCGCTTCGCTGGAGACACAGAGGCGTGGAGAATAAAGCCTAATGTTGCGGGCATTTAAGCTGCGGAGTACCGCACCTGAAATTCCCGCAACCCCTTTTTGAGTAAATTCAAGAGATAGAGGAGAGGGGCCAACGCACAAATCACTCATGTCCCTCGGCTCTTCCTTTAAGAAACGTTGCGGGAATTTTGACCGCGGTACTCCGTGGACGAAATACCCGCAACATTGGGCTTTCTCTATCGTTTCTCTTCTCCGTGTTTCCGTGCCTCCAGCGAAGCGGGTGGTAGATCCTCTATATCAGCAGGGGGTGGTTGAGTTAATGGATACAGCCTAATTCTCCGCTGACGGACGTTCTGTACATTGCGGGCGGGCGCCGGCCGGCAAGGGCGGCGCCTCGACCCCGGCCTTGGGCAGGGTGCCCGACAGTTCCTGCTTCCAGTGAGCGACATCTCCCGCGGGACCATAACAGTAAAGCATCCGCAGAGGGGTGTGTCCCAGATTCGAAATCTGGTGAAAGACCCCGGAGGGAATGTAGGCCGCCATGCCGGAGGTCAGAATCTGCCGTTCGCCGCCGAGGCACATCTCAGCCGTGCCCTCGATGATGAAATAGACCTCTTCCTGCTCCTGGTTATGCCAGGGAACCTGGCCCCCGTCAGGCTCCAGCGTCACATGGCCCATCGAGAAGTGAGTGGCCTGGATGGGCGACACGCCTCCCACCAGATTCTGAGTGCGGCGGCGGGCAGGGTACGTTCGTCCCGCAATTTTAGAGAGATCGGCAATGATCATGACGCCTTGTTTCCTTTTTGTAACCGATTGTGTTTACACTTTTTGACGCCCCGCTACCGCCTTCCCCAAGGTGGACCGCGCTGTCCCTAG
>JBAXWO010000589.1:0-2296 GCA_037128375.1 bacterium | reverse complement strand
CTCCCGCTCCCACGCCTCGCGGTAGAACCCGGTCGCCAGCACGATGTGCAGATTGGCTTCACGAGCCAGCATCGCGTAGACCCACGGCTCGGCCCGCATCGGCATAGGCGTGGCATCCACCAGCGTGTGACACCCATGATCGTGCAACCGCTTGAGCGCCGGGATGCCGCAGTCGCGCAGGAGCGCGACCCGCTCCGGTGGCGTCGTTCCCTCCGCTTCCGCATATTGATCCAGATGCAGATGTTCGTGCATCGTCACGGCACCCAGCTCGCTGGCTGGAACCGGCCCCAGGACCGTCATCACTTTGCCGATCGAACCGTTGGGCAACCCGACCGAAGTAATATCGGATTGCCTCATAGGCGTCGCACTTTTCGTTTCCTGCAGATGGACATCACCCCACCCTCAACTTCTCTCTGCCACCCTCCCAACGGATATCGAGAGTCAGCGGAATATCGGAGTGCGCCTCGATGCGGGGCTTATCATGGGGCGACGCTCTCCGGCCGCATTTCAGGCTCACCGTCCCCTTCCCGCCGAAGGGATACTGCTCGATCCCGTGCTCCTCCAGAAGCCTGACATCCCACACGATGCGCGATTCCGGGACATTGGATCTGATCCCGAACACGTACTCAAAGAGCACCGCGGTGGCCGGAAGCCCGCTCCACCCCACAAAATCCGCCTTGGATTGATTGCCCTGTTCAGGGGCTTCGGGCGCATAGTTTTCCCATACAGTCCCGGTCTTCCTGAAGACTTCAACGACGTTCCCGAGATGGTTGAGAGCAATATCGTGAGCCAGGTCGTACTGCCGCACGGAATCCAGGCCTCGCATGATCATGTAGTTCGTGGGCGGCCAGACGGAGCCGAGCCAGTAGCTTCCTCTGGGGTCGTACTCCGGATGGTCCTTTGACAACGAAGGAACGCGATGCGGCCGGTTGAACTCATTCGGGTTCCGCAGATGCGCGATGAACGGCTCCTGCCGATTCCGCGGAACAACGCCCGCCAGCAGCGCCCAATAGGCGCCGACGGATTTGACCGCGTTGAGGCGGCCATCCCGCTGGCGGTCACAGTAGAACTCCGCTGCCTTATCCCACAACTTGGCATTCACGGTCTTCCGGAGTTGCGCGGCCTCCGCGGCCATGTCGGGAACCTCGTCCGTCCTCCCTAGTTCCTCCGCCATCCGCGTGATGAGCGTGGCCGAGAGGACCTGCTGGAGGCAGGTGTCCGCCCAGGAGAGATGCCCATGAGACCAACCCCGGTTGTACTCCTTGTCCTGGCGCGGTTGATTGTCCATGCCGCAGCCCCAACCCGAGGTCCAGTACGTACCGTCCTGCCAGGTCCGGTTCAGTCGCAGCCATTGATGGTAGGCGACCAGAACGGGAAAGACCCGCGCCAGGCGTTCGCGGTTCCCGAAGTTGAGATAGTATTCCCATTCGCTCCAAGCCATGACATTGGGTCCGGTATTCGCGGGATCGTAGCGTTCGAACCGGTCCTGGCCGCTGGCCTCTTCGATTTCCCGGCAGATGAATCCGTCCGGATGCTGCCTGGCGTACAGGTTGTCGAGCGTGCGCTGGAAATCGAATGCCCGCGATCCGTACCTGCCGAAGAGAAGAATGAAGACGGAGTCCCACATGAAGAGACATCCGTTGAACGCGGTATCGATGAAGTTCGAAACGAACCCGCTGCCTGCGGCGGGCTTCATGAGATTCCGGAATGCGATTTCCCATGTCTTCCAGTAGCAGTCCACCGTGTCGTCGTGTCCGCCCCAGAAAGGGACCGGAAGGAGATGCTTCACGGACGCCAGGGCAGGCGGATCCGCGTCTTCGGCCTTGGCAGAGATGAAAGAGTTCTCCTCGATAAAGCGGTTATTCACATACGTCTTGTAGTAGTCCACGTTTACCTCCGCATCATGTTGTTCCACTTCAATAATCAACCACCACACGCACCGTGCCGCCGGTAGTCGGCAGTTCCACATCGCCGCTCCGGGCATCGAACGCCCGTGAGGTGCGTCCGTTGATCGTGACTGACTGGATCGGCTTCTTTCCCGGGTGACGGAACCGGAGCAGCAACCGCTCCGGCTTGACCCGCAGTTCCAGTTCAACATCCGCCTCAATCTTCCCGGCCGCCAGTTGCGGACGGTACTCCACCGAAACGATGCCGGCCGGCGTACTCAGCCGCGTGGCGCTAAAAGCCTGTTCCTGCGCAAACCAGGCGCGCGGAATGGCGCGGCCCATGTGCAGCAGTCCCTCCCGCTCGTAAACGAACAGGTAGGCCAGCCACTTCATGGCGTTGGATTGGTCGC
>JBAXWO010000588.1:0-2305 GCA_037128375.1 bacterium | reverse complement strand
CACGCTTCGAGGTCTGCAACCAGAAGTGGACCGCGCTGACGGAAGAAGGGCGCGGAGCCGCTGTGCTGAACGACAGCAAGTACGGCATCAGTGTCGAAGGCAACAGCATCAATCTGACCCTGCTGCGCGCCCCGCAGGCGCCGGACATGACGGCGGACCTGGGTGTGCAGGAGTTCGCCTATGCGTTTCAGTGCTGGAACAACGCCGCCTTCCGCGACGCCGGCATCGTGCAGAGCGGCTACGACTTCAACGTGCCGGTCACGATGCAGCCGGGCGACGCCGGTACGGCCAGCCTCTTCGCGCTGGACGCGCCCAACGTCATCATCGAGACGGTCAAGCCGGCCGAGGATGGCTCTGACGATGTGATCGTGCGCCTCTATGAAGCGATGCGCACCGCCACCACCTGCACGCTCACCTGCGCACTGCCGGCGAAGCGGGTGGCAACGGTCAACATGCTGGAGGAGAAACAGGGCGTCGCGAAAATCAAGAACGGCAAGGTCGCACTGGACCTGCGCCCCTTCGAGATTCGCACGCTGCGGTTCAGCCGGGGGTAGGCAAAGAGCCTTTCCGAGGCGTCTTGACGCAGGGCGCCCTGAAAGGGCGCGGGAATATAGCCAGGGGCGGAGCCCTTGGACAGAAATAACGAAAACACACGGAGTTGCAGCCTGAAGGGCTGCAAGAAATGGACCACAGCCATGCCGCAATCCCTTTCCAAAATCCTGATTCACATGACGTTCTCCACGAAAGATCGCGTGCGAGCCATCGCGTACCCCGAGGTGCGGCAAGCGCTCAACGCCTACGCTGGCGGCATCCTGCGCAACCTGAAGTGCCCTTCCATCATCGTGGGATCCGTCACGGACCACATGCACATTCTCTACCTGCAGGCGCGCACGGTCTCGACGTCCGAGGTCGCCGAGGCGGTGAAGAAGGAGACATCCCGCTGGATCAAGGACCAGAAGCCGGAGGTCAGAGATCCCTACCTCGTGAAGTTCGCCTGGCAAAATGGCTACGCGGCATTCTCCGTGAGCGAGTCGAACGTGGAGGCGGTGAAGGCGTATATCGAGCGGCAGGAAGAGCACCACAAGCGGATGACGTTCCAGGAGGAATACCGGGGGTTCCTCGTGAAGCACGGGGTAGCGTTCGACGAGCAGTACGTGTGGGATTGAGGCGGAAGGTTCTTGCAGGCCTTCAGCCTGCGGGGATCGGGGGGTACGCCTGACGTCCCAGGGCGTTGCCCTGGGCTGCGCTCTACGACCCCGTTGGGGTCGCCCGGGGTCGCCCTGAAAGGGCGCAAGAGCATAGCCAGGGGCGGAGCCCCTGGACAGAGATAACGAGAACACACGGAATTGCAGCCTGAAGGGCTGCAAGAAACGGTAAATGTCTG
This sequence comes from bacterium, assembly GCA_037128375.1. Classification (GTDB taxonomy): domain Bacteria; phylum Verrucomicrobiota; class Kiritimatiellia; order CAIKKV01; family CAITUY01; genus CAMBRF01. The sequence goes on along the minus strand of JBAXWO010000588.1, from coordinate 921 downwards.
GCCGAGTGTGCGACGATAGATTCTTTCACTGACAACCAATACAATGAGATAACGATATGAGCAACACCACATCCACCCAACAGCCGTCCTGGCTTTCCAAGGCGGTCTTTTATCAAATCTATCCGCAGTCGTTTTGCGACAGCAACGGCGACGGGATCGGCGACCTGCCGGGGATCATCTCCAAGCTGGACTACATCCAGAGCCTCGGCGTTACCGCGCTCTGGCTAAACCCGGTCTTCGAGTCGCCGTTTGGCGATGCGGGGTACGATGTGTCGGATTTCTGCAAGGTGGCGCCGCGCTATGGCACCAACGCCGACCTGGTCCGACTCTTCAAAGCCGCGCACAAGCGAGGGATCAAGGTGGTGCTTGATCTCGTTGCTGGACATACTTCGGACCAGCACCCCTGGTTCAAGGAAGCCAGCAACGATCCCAAGAGCCCCTACGCAAACCACTTCATCTTCACCGGCCAGGAGGAACAGCGCTCCTGCTACTACTACCAACCTGCCGTGGTTAAGGGCCGGCGCGGGGGGTACTACGTGCCCAACTTTCTCGCGTTTCAGCCGTGCCTGAACTACGGCTACATGGACCCCGATCCCGCCAAGCCCTGGCAGTTGCCCACGGATCATCCCGACTGTCTGGCGGTGCGCGGCATGCTGCGCGATGTCATGAAGTTCTGGCTCGATCTGGGGTGTGACGGCTTCCGCGTGGACATGGCCAGCTCGCTGATCAAGAACGACCCGAACGCCATCGGCCTGCGTCGCTTGTGGCAGGGATTCCGCGCCTGGCTCGACCGCGACTATCCGGAATGCGTCCTGGTTTCCGAATGGAGCCATCCGATCAACGCTATTGATTCGGGCTACCACATTGACTTCATGATTCACTTCGGCGACTCCGCCTACCGTCCGCTGGTGGGGCCGGGCT
>JBAXWO010000587.1:0-2312 GCA_037128375.1 bacterium | reverse complement strand
AGGTATCGCTACTGCGCTTTACATGCTCGTTTTCATCACTGTTGGAACATGGAAAGCCCTAAAACGGATCCCACTTGTCATACTCCGTCTTCTGGCCTTCATCCTTCTGTTTGCAGGACAGTTTTACATTCTCTTGATCTTCACTGTCTGGCTCTCGGTGCTGAGCCCGATGTTCATGCTCTATCCGCCATGACAACTATCCCATCATCCGCCCGCGCGTGCGTCTCCGCCGCTCTACTGCCTGCGCTCTCCGTTCCACAATGTGGGAGCCGATGTCCTCATCGGCGAACGGACCGGCGAGGGTAGGGGGACCCCTCTCACTGCGAGGCAGGGTGCCCCTTTGGGGCCCCGAGTCACCTCCCTAAAAATATTTTGGCGGGCGTATTACAGGATCGCGCCGATCGCGCCGACAATTGGTTTTACATTGACGCCTGAATTTCGGCCCCATACGCTCCCGTCGCAGTGTAATCAAAGGCTAAGACACCTGAAGTAAGTTCAATAACACTGTTGACCACACGGAGCATTATGAACCTGTTCCAGGATGCCGGACAGCGGTTAGGCCCCTTGCTTGTGCTGCAGTGTGTACTCGCAGTTGCCGGGTGTGACTGCGTCGGAACTGAAAAGCAACTCATTGGAGGTCCATCAGCAACGGAGGGGTCGCTTCGTGTCGATTTCGACCTCAATCTTGACGGACAGATCAATGAGAAAGACCGGATGATCGCCGATTCCGAGTTCTTTGTCCTCGGCGTCAACAACGCCGATCATGACGATGATGGCGAAGTGGATTGGCGCAACCGAAAGGTCGAAGACTTCACGGCTCTCCGCGAGTTCAAAGTCAGGCGATGTCGGATTTCCCCGGGCCCGTCCTCTCTCTACCTGACAGCACGATCCGTGCCTGTCCAGCTCGCCCCTGACACGATGCTCGATACCATTGGTCAGGTCCGGATCTTTGACGACACCGCACATGAACTGCTACCGCCCGGCGAGTCTGTTGCCCTGAAACTGCCGCGTCGTTATGTGCGACGCCTGGCCAGCCACGATCTGCCCCTGTTCATCGAGGGGGTTCACGGCTTTGACGCCGAAGTGGGAGTGGAGTTGAGGACACCTGATGGAGTCGTTTGCGCCTCGAACTATCAGAGAGTTTCCATGATCGGGCCGACGGCGGCCAAGTTGACAACTCGGACTGATCTGACGCCTTACCGAGCGCTGGAGTGCTTCGAGGGAATAAACACATTAGTGGTCGACGATTTCGCGGTCGCCGAGAGGTTGATTCAAGTTATCATTCAGCAAGAAAAGTGGGATAAACCACGACCGGCACTCCCCCGCTCGCCTCTGGCAGCGGCCGCAGCCGCGGCCCGTTTTTTTGCCAACAAGCAATACTTTATAGTCGGTGGCCACCCGGATAGTATCGATACGCGGCGCGTGGTCACACGCTATGCGCTATTGATGCTGGACCATGCAGATGCCTACGCGATCAAGGCAGAACGCGACCCAGGCGTCAGCACGCACATGCACACGCTGGTCCAGTACTTGGCTACGAGTGAGGTGAAACGGCCGGATGTCGAGAGAATGCTTCGCTTCGCCTGGCTTGTGGAGCGGGTCACCTCAAAGCCCATGCCCCAAACAACCGCGACAGCCTTGGGCACACTGAAAGGGCACTGCCGAGACAGTCTTGGTTTGTTCAGGTACGTGGCCATGTGGTTGCGGAAGTGAATTGACGGTCCAACCACGCCGTCCAGACGTCGCGATGCCGCGCGCCTGACGGCGACCGAGGAGACAGGATGAATAGGATTACCTACGGAGCAATGATAGTGGTACTGGTTTCCTGCACCGCGATGGCAGATGACACCGCCATGGGCTACTGGTTTATTCCGAGAGATGCCTTCGCGCAACTCCTTCAAGGCTCGACCACAGACTCCGCGGCGGTCGAGCAATCGAAACTCGATAACCGGGCGACCTATCGCGGCCGATTCATCGGCCGCTGTGACCTATGGATCCAGCAGCGGGATTCAGATCTGCGCATCGACGTGGCAGATGACGGAAAGACCGTTGCGTACTCTATCGCCGTATACTGGCCGACTATGAAGTCTGCCCCTCCGGCAATCTTCAAGGGCCGTCTTGCTGTCGGCACAGACGCTGTGGCAAGTCATGAAGGGCCGAACGAGGAACTGGTGCTGGTCTTCAAGAGATTGGATTTCAAGCAGGACGGAACGTATGATGGCGAAGTCAGTGAAGGGAAAGCGGATGGTCAAGGGACTTGGGCGTACCCGGAAGGCAAGAAGTACCTCGGCGGGCGGCGGAATGTCGTGACG
>JBAXWO010000586.1:0-2320 GCA_037128375.1 bacterium | reverse complement strand
GAACAAATGGTATTTCGGTACGCCGCTAACGCGTCGCCCGAGAAGGGCAACGTTGGCCACGGAGACACAATGGCACCGAGAATTCTGATGCTGATGGCGTTGCTTTTCGCCAAGGTTTATGTTGCAGACGCGGCGACCAATACGGAGAGCACTATTCTGTCTCTGATGGCGACCGTACCAAAGGGACTGCATTGCGGGGTGGGAGTGGAATGGTACAGATTTGAAGAGCAACAGCATGACGGTCCGACTTTGACCATTCTGCGGCGACTTTTCCGCGAGCACAACGACGAGGGCGTCCGACGCATGGCGCTAAGTTGCCTGAGCTGCCAAAAGTGCGACGATCTTGTCGCTTTCTGGGATGACATCCTTAAGTCCGAGAAGAAGAAGGACTTGTGGCTATTGGCGCTGAGGGGCCTCGGTAGCATCAACACCCCAGAGTCAAACACCATTCTGCTGGGGCTCTTGTCGAACTCCTCAACAACACCAGAACTTCTGCGGTCTACGTGTCACATTCTTTCCGAGACTGCGCCGGCTGGCGGGCTCGATGCCATTTCGCCTCTCACACGGCATGCATCAGCGCCCGTCCGTCTTGCCGCTCTTGAGGCCGTCCTTGCCCTTGGGGCTGACGCTGCCCCATTTCTCCGGCAGGCTCTCACAGATGACGACGCGCAGGTCACAGTTTTCGGATTGGGCAGACTTGGACCGAATCCGGACATGCAGTTCGTCCCTCGCATGTTTGAATTACTGACGAATGCAAATGTCAAGGTTCGGGCAGAGACCGACGAAGCATTGCGCTATCTCCTGTCTCACGCTGCAATGGACAACGCCCGAAGATTCGATCTTTTTCAACAGGCCCTAATGGACCATCGCTGGGACTACGCGATGGCACCACTTCTCACATCACGCTACGCTATCGGTCTGGAGTCGAGAGGAAGACTACAGGAGGCCAGTATGGCTTACGAGACTGCAGAGAACTCCTACTCTACCAACTCTGCTTACAAGGACGGCAGCGACAACTCTGGAGCGACAATGCTGTACCGCCTTTTCCAAGTCAAAAGAAAGATGGGGGATCTCGACAGCGCACGAGCAGTGCTTCGCCGGATGACCACCAAGTACCGCGATCGCACGCAAGTATATCTCGAGGATAATCCGGGAATCGTTGGATTGAATGCCAGTCACATGGAGTTCACGGTTCGGGAAGTAACTTCTCGACTCGCGACATATCTCGATCGACTCCCGATTACTGTCACAGTTGCCGCTCGGAATGCCACGGTTGATACAAACAGCCTTCTTCAATTCGAACTCGCGATAGAGAACGTCACGAGCAATGCATTGACACTTCACTGCACACGCGTGCGTTCAGGAACAGGGCTGGTGCCCGCCTGCAGACCAACCGTGGTTCAGGATGGCGGCTGGACGACCTTTGATGAAACCTGGTTCCTGGCCGGTAAACCCGTTGAGAAGATTGCGCTCAAACCTCACGAGTCCTTTGCGTTCACAGCGACGCTCCCTCCCATAACGACAAAGGGCGTACATGTGTTCGATATCATGCTTAGTCCCACATGCACCACCGCCAGCGGCACCAATTGGACAGATGCTGTGGTCGCAAACTCGGTTGTTGTGGAAGTGAAATAGGAGAAGTACAAGGGTGTGCCAACCAACCGCTGGAGGATACGGCTCGCAAGCTCGCCGATCCACAGCGTTGGCGATAGTCAACACTAAGGTTGACGGTTTACGCGAAAACAGCAATAACGAACTTTGATATGCTTGACGGCTAATACAAGGTTCGACGAACGACAATGAACAGATTGATCGCAAGTGGACTTGGACTCTTGTTCATCGGGGTGGCAACAGCCGCGCCAACGAACAGCGTCCCTCTCGATCCACTTACGCTCGAAGGTAAGCTGCAGGCGATTGTCATTCCCGAAGTGGAATTCCGACAAGCCAACGCCCTCGATGTGCTGGATTTCTTGGGGCGGACGATTGCACCAGATGCGGAACTTGAAACGCCACAGCTGTCCGCGATCCCTATGAACAAGGTGCCAAGACCTTCCTCAGCCCTCCTCTTGCCACCGGACGACCCCGAACTAAGAGGACTGCCCACCTTGACGTTCACCATGCACTACGTTTCAGCCCTCGATGTGCTTAAGCGTATGGCCAAGGAGATGCAGCTTTCTCTGACGTTCACACCCACGAATCTTGTGGTTCGCACGAAGAGTGGTCGCATGGTAATGAACAAATGCGTCGAACAAAGCGCGGCACCACTACCTTCAGACTTCCTGATCTCGCCGGAAAATGAGTTGGCACATTTTGGGGGCCG
>JBAXWO010000585.1:0-2321 GCA_037128375.1 bacterium | reverse complement strand
CATTCTTCAAGATCCCGATCCGGCCTTCCGTCTGGGCCCGGCGGCGCTGGATCGCGATGAACCCCTCGTCCTTCATCCGCTCCGTCAGCGTGGCCACTGACCGAGGACAGATGCCATTGAAGATGTGGCGCTCCTCCAGGCTATCCCGCGTGACCTTCCGGTCAAATCCACGGTCGGCCCCCGCCGTACACGGGTACTTCCCGTAACACGCCTGTATCTTCCTGTGTATCTGCTTTTCATTACATCTGGTTTATTTGGGATCGGAGAGAATGGATTTTCAAGAATCTTTAAGGAATACAAACATTCAGCCAGTATTGCCCTTTGGGCTTGTTGTGCTGGCAGGAGTGCCCTTACTGCAGCCCGCGTGGTATTGCACGCAGTTGACGGGGAAAACCGGGGAAGCTTTTTTTCACAAGTATCCTGATGCGGCCTATTTCGAAATTGCCAAGTCATACTACGACCGGCCAGAGGTTGGGTCTTGGGACTGGCCGGAACACTATTTTTCTCAAAGGGTGGGGATCACCAATGAGGCTGGTCTGAAGCTGCGGCGATTGGGATTGGCTGCACGGGAAGATTTTTATGCAGCGAACTCAAACCGGATGATCGTTACCGTTTACTACAATACCCGTGAGGACATCCTTAAGAAGGCGCGTGAAGGCGGACAGACCACGGTGGTGTTGTATGCAGCGGGTTGGGGATATACCAAGCTGTGGCGCCAGATTCAGGGCGATTTCCGGGATTGGCGAGTGCTGGAGAAGGAGTCGACGCTGGATGTCTACAATCTGCTTGATGCGGCGACGAACAGGACGGTCGTCATTCGCGCTGTGTCGCTAAACGGCGGTAAACGGGTTCGCGCCTCCACCGGTGCTGAGTTTCGGTTCCCTCAAGGACAGATCATCGAGTGGCGAGTCGAGAATGTGGGACTGAAACCTGGCAGGAACAGTCTGACGCTGAGTGATGCGGGGCCCTTGAACTCGGCATTGCTGCTCGAGGATGTTCGTGTGGAGTGAGGGCGAATGAGTTGGCTGATAGTGTGCCTTGCGCCCCCCCGGCAATCGCCCATTGCACAAGCAGGTTCTGGATGGCCGGCAACATAGCTTTACCTTCCTTCCAAAGCAGCTGCATTCGCGCCCGCTTGCCGTTTTGTTTTGTTTTTGAGACGCAGATCTGCAAGACTGCAGCTTATGGAGAATGATCCGCTGCAGGGGCATTATGAAGAGGCCTACGGCAAGCATGCCGTAGCTTCGCGTGCAGACGTGGCCTTGCGTCTGCTAGGGAAGTCTGCGACATATCCACCCGGGCAGCGGATCCGCATGCTGGATGTTGGCGGAGGGGACATGCAACTGGGCCGCTTATTCGCCAATCGTTTCGAAGAGCGATTTGGTGTTAAGGCAGATTTGGAGGGGTGGGACATCTCGCGCACTGCGGTTGAGAGGGCAACTGCGGCGAACGAGCGGTCGCAGGTGCGATCCATCTGCGAGGAACTTCCGTCTGAGATGGTTGGGCAGTACGACATAGTTCTTTTTTTTGAAGTGTTGGAGCATCTTGTCCATACCGACGTGGCCGTGACTAATATTCGGAAACTGCTGAAACCTAACGGGTGGGTTCTAATCTCTACGCCCAACATGGCGAGCTGGTTGAACCGGATCCTGCTGTTCCTGGGAATGCAGCCGCATGCAACTGAGGTGTCATTCGAGCCAATTCGTTTCGGTGACCCGCTGGGGAATTACCTATTGCCGCAGGACCCAAAATCGGTGGCTGCTGGGCATCTGCGCGTTTTTACGTTGCGGGCACTCAAGGAGTTCCTCCGATGGCACGGGATTCGTCCTGTACGGGTAGGGGGGTGCGTTAACGTTATGTTTGACTTTGTGTCGCCCTTGTTTGCCCGGTGGTGGCCTGGGATGGTGGGTGATGTTGTGGTGCTTGGGGTACCGGCGATTGAAGTAAAGAAATGCCAGGTGAAGAAAAGGTGACAGAAGATGTCTTGGTCATCTGCTCCCGGTGGTGATGTGGGGAGCAGAGAAGGGGTTTCGGATAGAGAGCTATGAAGATCGCTTTGAACAAGGAATTATCGCGACGTTCGGATCTGCGCGGCATCCTGCTGCTGGCTTTATTCACGATCACGGCGGGAATTGTCTTCCATGCGCTATGGCAGCCCGGGACTGTTCTATTTACGAGCGATGACAATCTCGGGCTTATCTCGGCTGTTCGCCGGATGGCTCAGTCCTCGCTGTTGGCGAACTGGACAAGTGAGGTTCTGTGGGGCATGCCGGGCGTTTCGGGGCTGCCGTTCGGCCAGGCTGGCGCAGGCGCCTTGCCGG
>JBAXWO010000584.1:0-2325 GCA_037128375.1 bacterium | reverse complement strand
TCTTGAAAAGCTGCAGAGCGTTCTTGGCATTGATCCCGGCGGCTGCACCGAAGACAAAAGGTTTTCTCTTGAAACAGTCCGGTGCCTTGGCGCCTGCGGCCTTGCGCCGGTGATGTGCATCAACGGTGAGTTTCATGCCAAAATATCCGCGACCAAAGCCTTGAAGCTTCTTGACGCATGTCGCCAGAACGCCAAGTCTTAACGACTTCTCCAACGCCAAAAAGGAAATCTCCATGATCCGATTCGCAACCCGGGAACAACTGGAACAGCACCGCGAGGAACTGGTCCGCAAACACGACCCAAAGAAAATTCGCATAACCGTTTGTGGCGGAACAGGCTGCAACGCGCAAGGATCCATTGAACTTGTCGACGCTCTGCATGCCGCCGTGCAAAAACACAAACTCAGCGATGTTGCAGAGGTCAAGGTTACAGGGTGCCACGGCTTTTGCGAAAAGGGGCCCATTGTGGTTGTCAGGCCGGAAAACATCCTGTACGTCCATGTGCGGGCTGAAGATGCAGATGAACTTGTCGAAACAACAATCAAGAAGCACGCCATTGTTGAGCGCCTTCTCCACACGGATCCGACCAGCGGGAAGAAGATCGTCTTTGAGCAGGAATTGCCGTTTTATGCGAAACAGACACGCGTGATCCTGGCCAACAACGGCCACTTGGATCCTACGTCCATTGACGACTACATTATCCACGGTGGTTATGCGGCGCTGGGGAAGGTCCTTCATTCAATGACTCCGATGGAAGTCGTTGACGAGATCAAGAAGTCGAGCTTGCGCGGCCGGGGTGGTGCGGGGTTCCCCACGGGTACGAAGTGGGAGATCTGCGCAAAGCAACCCGGGCCGGACAAGTACGTGATCTGTAACGCTGACGAGGGTGACCCGGGCGCCTATATGAACCGGTCCGAGATCGAGGGAAACCCCCACCTGATCCTCGAGGGGATGATGATCGGCGCCTATGCGATTGGGGCCCGCAAGGCCTACATTTACTGCCGCGCTGAATACCCGCTAGCCATCGAACAACTCGACAAGGCTATAGAAAGCGCGCGAGCCTGCGGATTTCTGGGCAACAATATCATGGACAGTGGGTTCAGCCTCGATGTCGTGATCAAGAAGGGAGCCGGCGCATTCGTCTGCGGCGAAGAGACGGCCCTGATTCACTCCATCGAGGGCCGCCGCGGCATGCCGCGGCCACGCCCGCCATACCCGGCCCAGGCAGGGCTCTTCGGAAAGCCCACGAACATCAACAATGTTGAGACGTGGGCAAACATCCCCATGATCATCAACAAGGGCGCCGCGTGGTTCTCCGGAATCGGCAGCGAGAAATCGAAAGGAACCAAGGTGTTTTCCCTTGTCGGCTGCGTCAACAGCACGGGGCTCGTCGAGGTTCCCTTTGGAACCAGTTTGAGGACGATTATCGAAGACATTGGAGGTGGCATTCCCGCCGGAAGAAAGTTTAAGGCCGCGCAAATCGGAGGGCCCTCTGGTGGCTGTGTCCCTGCATCCCAGTTCGATATACCCGTAGACTACGAGTCCCTGAAATCCATCGGGGCTATCGTCGGATCCGGTGGCCTTGTCGTGCTCGACGACAGCACCTGCATGGTAGACTTGGCGAAGTACTTCATGGAGTTCATCGGCAACGAGAGCTGCGGGAAGTGTATTCCATGCCGTGAGGGTACGAAGCGTATGCTTGAGATCCTGCAAGCCATCTGCCGTCCACGTCGCAAAGAAAACAACCATGACGCACTTGACCGGATGCAAGGCATTCTGTCCCTTCAGAAACTGGCGGAAACAATCAAGTCAACGAGCCTTTGTGGTCTTGGTCAGACGGCACCAAACCCGGTATTGAGCACTCTGCGCTGGTTCCGGGATGAATACGAAGCGCACGTCTTTGAACGCCGCTGCCCGGCGGGGGCCTGCAAAGAACTGGTGGGCGCCCCCTGCCAGAACGGATGTCCGGTCGGGACCGAGGTCTGGCGCTACGTGGCCCACATCAGCCGCGGGGAGTACGAGGACGCCTACCGGACGATCCGCACGGCCAATCCGTTCCCGTCGGCCTGCGCCCGCGTCTGCCACCACCCGTGCGAAAGCTTGTGCCGCGCCGGCGTCACGGGAGGCGAGCCGATTGCCATCCGAACGCTCAAACGTTTCGTTGTGGAGAACGTAAATCCATCCGTTGCCGCACCGGTGCTGCCGGTGGCGTTGCACGACGCCGCGCGGATCGCCGTGGTGGGCGCGGGGCCGGCCGGCCTCTCGGCGGCGCATTATCTCTCGCTCCTGGGGCACCGTGTCACGCTCTTCGAGCGCGAGGCGATAC
>JBAXWO010000583.1:0-2331 GCA_037128375.1 bacterium | reverse complement strand
CCATAGATCAGGTTGGCCAGGACTTCACGGCTGACAAGCGTGCGGCGGTAGCGTTCGCCGAACACATAGAGCCCCTTGCGTACACGCACCAGACTGCCATCGTCCAGAAAGGCGCCGATCCGGTCGCGCGGCTTGGCGTAGCCGGTTAGACACGCCATCAGTTGCTGGTAGTCCAAGACTTCCGAGCGCACGCGGTCGCGAATATCCATGATTGTTGTCACAGGGAAAAAGATAGCTAATAAGTCGCATAATGTCCATCATAAATGGACATAGTGCGACTTCCTGGACTGCGCGGGAACTCTCTTCAAAATCGGACCTAACCTTTTCACGCCTTTTGTGAGCATACACGCGCACAGAAAATGGCGTCGGCAGAAGCACGGTCCGGCTCTCCGTCGCGATGGCAGTCGATACCAAGGACGATGCCGAGTTCGTCTCATTGCTGATCGATGTAAGACAATCGACCATCATTCCTCTGAAGATCGTCCTTACGGGAAACAAAGAGGCGGAGACGAACATCCGGGGGCTGACGACCTTGTCGCCTGAGGCGGCTGCAGCGCTGGCGGAGTGCAAAGCCGCAGTCGAACATCCGCTCAGGCGTCCGGAATTCTGACGAATTCCGCTCCGAGGAATGGGGGCTCGTTCCCGGCCGTGCTCAAGGCGATGAAGGACGCCGGGGCGCGGGCGCAGAAGTGAGCGTCAGCCGATGCCCAGCACTGCGAGGCGCTGGTCGAGGAGACGGGCATAGAGCGTCTGGTGTTCTGGCGGAAGAAATGATTCCGCCAGGCAGGTCTTCCACAATGGGACGGCAGACCGGATGTCGGTCAGAACTTTCCCGACGATCTTATCGGGAAGGGAGAGCCGCTCTTTGGCAAAGTATTCGACCCAGGTGTTGCGCGTAAGGCCGCGTTTCTTGCCTTGGAGCGGCAGGGCGAGCTCCTCGATCTGATCGGGGCGTTTGCCGATGCTCAGGAAGGCAACGGTCGTGCTGAGATAGTCGTATGACGGAGCCAGCACGATTTTCCCGTCACGGGTGATCAGGGAGAAATTCATGACGGGCATTGAGCAATTCCGAGAATGTCACCCGCCTCCGGCTGTTACAGAACTTTTACATTCTTGTTGCGTGCATTTCACCCGCCCCAATCCGCCGTCCGTCATAGTGGCGTCGTGAAGCCAATCCGGAAAGACGCGGTCACGCCTGCAGCGGCGGGCTCCAACCGCCGCCCCGGTGGAAAGGGGGCGCATACTAATCGCCTCAGTATTGTCGCTACACGCTCTCCTATGGAGCGGAACGGCTTCGCCGTTCCGGCCGGAACCGCAAGCGGTTCCGCTCCGTGTGCGTGTCGAGACAATTGTGCGGCGACTAATGACTGCGATTCGATGCAGCCTTGGAGAATCTATGTAGGGCCTTCGCTCGTCGAAGGCCGTCTTGGCATCGGCTCGCCGTCATCCGCCTCCGCCGGGCTACGGCGCGACAAGAGCGGCGGCCCTACAGGTCACCAGACTGATATACACCGAATCGCAGATGCGCCTCGGCAGAAAGGGGGCGATGGAAAATAGATAGGGCGGGTTGGATGGATGTGTTAACGTCAATTACGAACTAGGAGAAGACAGAATGAGAACCGATCGTGGCCGCTTGATGAGAATGATGGTTGTCAGTATGAGTGTGTTGCTGGCGTGTGCGTGCGCCGGGATGGCGCAGGAAACGAAACCGGCGGATCCTTTTGTGAAAGGAGCCAAGCCGGCGATGGTGACGGTAGTGACGGCAAAAACCGCGGCCGATTATGCCGCAACCGAGAGTCTTAAGGTAATGAATCGCATCATCATTCCGGAGATCTCTTTCCAGCAAGCGAATCTTCTACATGTGGTCGCATTCCTGGGAAAGGCATCGGCTGAGTTCGACGAGGAGAAACGCGGCGTGAACTTCATTCTGGACCTGAAAGATGCGAGGCCCCAGCCTATAACGTTCAACGCTCGCCAAATCAGTCTGCTTGACGCACTGAACCTGTGCATGGGAGTCGCGGGCCTGCAATACCGTATCGAGGGCAATGTTGTTAGGATTGGTCCAGACAAGAACGAAGCGATAGATGTATTCAAGGTGGAGGAACGGCCATGGGTCCAACAGATCGAAATCGAGGTGCAGTTTGTCGCGTTCGATCCGACGAACGTGGAGAAATTGGTGGCCTCGGGTCGGCTGAATCTGGACACGCTAACGAACCTCTGGATCAACGGCGGCGGGCATCTGCTGGCCGCGCCACGGGTGAGGACCCCGGCCGGACAGGAAGCCGTGGTCAAAAATGTGGTCGAGTATGTCTATCCGACGACGTTTTCCGT
>JBAXWO010000582.1:0-2334 GCA_037128375.1 bacterium | reverse complement strand
CTCGCGCGGACTTACAACCTGGGCGCCACGGGGCTGCGCGGCTGGATCTACACCCGGGCCGCCACCAACCTCGACAGCTCCCAGGGCCGGACCACGACCGCCAGCCGGCAGATCCTGGTCACGCATGTCGGCGCCAACTCGCCCGCGTCGGGCGTCATGGAGGTCAACGACGTGATCCTGGGCGTGGGCGGCAAACCTTTCGACGACGATGCCCGCAAGTGTTTCGGACGGGCGCTGACCGAGGCCGAGAAGACCGAGAACAAAGGTGTTTTGAAGCTTCTCCGGTTCAGAGCCGGTAAGACCGAAAATGTTCAGCTCACACTGCGCGTCATGGGTTCGTACAGCGATACCGCGCCTTACGGCTGTCCCAAATCCAAGTTGATCCTGGCGGATGCCTGTAAGGCGCTTGAGAAGGAGCCCCTCAACGACGGTCTGTGGGGCGCGATCAACGGCCTGGCCCTTCTGGCTGCCGGCAAGCCGGAATACCTGCCCAAGGTGCAGGTCTTTGCCCGGGCCATGGCGGCGGAGGCCTTGAGCCAGAAGGGCGGCGACGCCTGGGGCTGCGGCTATAGGGACGTGTTTCTCAGCGAGTACTTCCTGTTGACCGGCGATAAGGAGGTTGTGCCCGGGATCACCGCGCTCACCCTCATGCTTGCCAGAGGGCAGAGTCTGTACGGCACTTTCGGCCATGGCTTTTCAGACCTGACCCCGGAGGGGAAGCTGCATGGCTCGATCCCTTCCTATGGCCCGGTGAACCAGGCCGGCCTGATCGCCAACCTCGGGATCGTGATGGGCAAGAAGTGCGGCGTGTCCGATCAGGAGGTGGACGCCGCCATCGGCAGGGCCTCCAAGTTCTTCGGATATTTCGTGGACAAAGGCACGGTTCCCTACGGCGAGCATGTCGCGTGGCCTTACCACGAGAACAACGGCAAGAGCGCCCTCTCCGCAGTCTTCTTCGCAGTGCAGGGCAACCAGACCGAAGCTGCACGGTTCTTCGCTAAGATGTCCACGGCCGCTTATGCGAACCGCAAGTATGGTCATACGGGACAGGGGTTCAGCTATCTGTGGAGCGCGCTGGGTGCCAACATGGGCGGTCCGGCGGCCGCCGCCGCCTTTATGAAGGAGGCGCAATGGCACCTCGATCTGGTGCGGCGCTGTGACGGGTCGTTCACATACGATGGCGGTGAACAATATGGCGCGGGCAAGACGGATGATAACACGTACTCCGGACGCAGTGGTTACTACGGCTTGAATCCGAACGCCACCTACGTCCTGACCTATTCCCTGCCGCTGAAAAAGCTTTGCATCACAGGGCGGGATGCCGCCCCGACGACATGGCTGGGCAAGAAGGAGGTCGCGGCTGTGATCGCCTCTGGACGGTTCGATCTGGATCGCAAACAGATGAGCGTGAAGGAGTTGGTGGCGGCATTCGGCGACTGGTCGCCGGTCGTGCGCGGCTGGGCGGCGGAGGAACTCGCCACACGCCCTGAGGCGAAGGCGATGGTGCCGCAACTGATCGCACTGGTGGAAGGCAAGGACGCTCACGTCCGGCAGGGTGCCTGCGAGGCGCTGGGGTATCTCAAGAGCGCTGACGCGCTACCCGTGCTGATCCGGCTGCTGGATGACGAAGACCTCTGGCTGCGCATCAAGGCGGCGAACGCGCTCAGGGATCTAGGTGATGCGGCGCGGCCGGTTCTGCCAGACATGCTCAAGAGTGTCGCGGCCACCGCCGCGCCGGCCGAACCCGTCGATTGGTCCAATCCCGTCCAACTCGCACAGGGTGCGCTGGCGGAAGCTCTGTTCAAGCGCGGGGTGTTTGCCAAGGCACTCAAAGACACCGACCGGGCTCTGTTCTATCCGGCGATCCGGGCTGTAGCGAAGAATGCGGATGGCATGGCGCGGAGTTATCTGGCCGACACGTTTTCAAGAGATCTCAGTGTGGAAGACGTGCGGGCGTTGGGGCCCGAGATCCTGGCGGCTATCAGGGAAAGACCGCCGGCGGACACCATGTTTGGCAATGTGTTGCGTCTCGCAGGCGTCAAGCTGTTAGCCAAGTACCATTTCAAGGAAGGCCTGCCCGCCCTGACCGGTTATCTGAAGACTCAGACCGGCCACGGGAGCGGAAAGACCATCCCGGCTCTCATGCAGGAGGTCACGACCTACGGTTCGGCGGCTCGCGATGTGATTCCTGACATTAAGGCGTTCAGCACTGAGTTGCGCAAGCAACTGGCCAAACAAGACGATCTCAACAACCGGAACAAATTCGCCGTCATGGAAGCCGCTGTCGCGGCAATCGAAGCCTCCACAACGCAACCCGAGTTGCGGAACCTTGGA
>JBAXWO010000581.1:0-2343 GCA_037128375.1 bacterium | reverse complement strand
CGGTCGTCTGCCGGATGAGTTTTCGCGCCTGTTCCACCGGGACCAAATCCGCGCTTTGCCACCCGGTTCCCTGCTTGGTGCCGCTGACGTAAACCTGCGGCAGCCACGCCTTCGCCTCGGCCACGGTCTTGTCGTCGCCGGAAACCATCACCACCGGCACGCGATGTTCTGCGGCGATGGCCATATCCACGCCAATCTCCCCAACCGCGCGTCCGTTCAACCACATCCCTTGGATCGTCGCGGACGAAAACGAGTGCGCCAGCACGCCGTTGGTCGTGAGCGCCATGGCATGGTAACCCAAAAGAATCAGCGCCTCGCAGCCGTCCAAATCTTTGCAGCGCACCCCCGGCGTCGCGCCCTGGATCAGCTTCGCGCGCGGGTCCAACAATTTTGGATCCACGTTCGTCCCGCTGCTGTGGCCGTCGCGCACCACGACTTCGGTGGCGCCGGCCGCAAAGCAGCCGGCCACGCAGGCGTTCATATCCTCCACCATCAGACGTTTGCCCTCCTCCGCGCGGGCTCCGAAAACCTGCTCGCTGCAGGTCACCCCGCTGCAGCCCTCCATATCAGTGAACACATACACTTTATAGGCCTGGGCCGTGGCGGCCAGGAAGCAGACGCCCATCGACATCAGCGTGTTCATTACTGATAGGAAATTGCTTTTCATGCAGGCTCAAATACTGGACGCTGCGCGGGCAAGGTCAATTGTGTTCTCACATCGCTGGCAGACTAAGCGGCGAACATAAATCTCTAGATTTCTTCATCTCGTCTCCGGTTTGTCTATGCACCGTTCCCTGAAAACGCAGCGTGTTCGTCCTATCCGCGGGGCTGGCGCAGGGCCTCGGCGAAGAGGTCGATGCCGCGGATGTTGAACGCGGTGTTCGCGTCGTCGTCCGTGGAGGCCCAAGGCGCCATCAGGAATCCCAACAGGTGTTTAGGCGCCACGACCTGCCTGCCGAGTTTGACGAGCTTTCCGATCACATCCTCCGCGCCGGCGTTGACCTGCTTGCGTTTCCAACCGACCCAGTTCGTGCCGCACGGGACCTGGTCGTAACCGGCCTTTTCAAGGTCCCAGAAGTTGATCAGGCGCTTATGGTCTTCCGTCTTGTTCGCGGCCGGATCGAAACCGCCGTAGCTCTCGTCATAATACCAGTTGGAAAGGACGACGCTCCTGGGGCACCGTTGCATGAACTCGGGATGGCTCCACCCGTAATCGCTCCACGCCCACGGGCGGGCGCCGAGTCCCTCCACTGCCCGCACGATGTGCTCGAAATCGTGCATCCAGAACTCGCCGCGCCGGACAGAGATATAATGGGATACGCCGCTTTCGTCCTGATGCCGGGCAGTCTCTTCGTCACACCCGATGTGGATGAACCGCGGGTGACCGAAAATCTCGTACGCGTCGCGCAGCACATCCTCGCACACTTTGTAGTAAACGGGCGTGGAAAGCATGCGGCGGTAGTGCTTCAGCCACCCGTTGTGCGTGGTGGAGAAGTTCAGCTTCGGGATTGGCTCAAGGCCCATGCCCCGCAACCGGTCAAGCTCTGCGCGAAGTTTGTTCACGCTCCAGGACCCGGCGATGGCAAGTTCGGAGTGACTGGGGTAGACGACGCCCTCCCCGAGGTCGATAACGACCATGTTCATCCCCTTCGCGGCGGCATGGTCTGTGACTTTGCGCCACAGGCCGTCCTTGCAGCGGAGCGTCGTGTCCGGCAACCCCTTCTCGAACTTGGACAGGTCGATGTCCGGTGGGAACCAATCGCACCACATGTTGTGGCCGAGGTGCAACAACACCGCTTTGATGGCCTCGGGGGCGGCGGCGGACACAGATGCCTTGCCGACTCCCAGCGCGACGCCACCCAGGCCGACGGCCATGGTCGACAACGTCGCCGATTTTACGAATTCGCGCCTATTCATGGGGCCGACTCCTTCCTTATTGCGAAGATTTCCGCTTCGGGACTTACTTGACGCGGCCGGTGCAGGCGTCGGCACCGGAGTTGTCGATCGCGTTCTTGAAGAACTTGTCCTCCGCCGCCGGGCGGGCCTTGTCCCAGGGACGCAGATTGCCGCAGAACTGCACGGTCCAAAGCTTCAACTGACAGGAAATTGCTTTTCATGGGGGATTATATACTGGACGCGGCGCGGGTGAGGGAGAATTGCTTTTAGCAATTTTTATCACCAAGTCAACGTGCCAACACGGGTAATGGCTGTCAACTAGAGGTTTTGAGGGGGAATGCTGAAACGCCGAGACTTCAGACCTCAAAACAGCATGGAGCGAGGAGCGGGGAGCCAGAGGGTGGAGGACGGAGGGGAAGGCGAGAATGGATGATGACGTGGGCACGG
>JBAXWO010000580.1:0-2350 GCA_037128375.1 bacterium | reverse complement strand
CTGGAGAGCGAGTCACCGGTGGATTGCCCCAGTTGCAGGACGTTGCCAGAGGTGGCGAGCCATTCGGCCGCTTCGGACGTCACGGAGAGAAACGCGCGCTTGCCCTGCAAACTGACGGTGACCTGCGAGTAGGGCCAGTCATAACCCGTGTTCAAACGCGAGAACGTGACGCCCCACGGATGTTGCGTGAATTCGGCGTAGATGGTGCGCAACATCTCGAAAAGCAGCGCGCCGTTGTCTTCAAGCGTGACGATGGCAACACGCCGTATCGCGACAGCGGGATCACTTGCATCGGCGCCCGTCTTGGGAATCAGGTAGTGAATAGTCAGGGGCGCATTGAGGGTGATGCCATCGAGATTTGGAACGCAGAGAAGGGCGGATGCCTGCCGTTTGATGATGTCCAACGAGTGCCCGAGGCCGGCCTGGCTGCTGAAGGCGGCGAGACCATAGGCGAGGTGCTGATAGTTGCGGGTCTCCAGCCGTCCGACGGGAATAAATTCCACCGAAGGCGGTTGTTGGCGGATTTGAGACTGTACACGCATGGGGCTTAATAAGAGCGCGGCAGCGGTGAAAACCCGCAGGTTTACGAGCGTCAACAGGCTGGAGGACCGTAATGCCACAAGGCAACCGAGTACTGGATACATCTGCTTTTGCGTGTGCGAAGTCTCTGCCATGGACATAAGCCTCCACCGTCACTTCTTCTTGGGTGTTGCTTGGGGCTTAGGAAAGAGGGCGATGATCGACTCGACGGCCTGAATCAGGGGCGGATCAACAGAAACGCAGGCAAAAACTTTGTCATCAATCCGACCGTGAAATTGCACAACCGTCGACGCGCCCGGGGGAAGTTTTTTGACGCGTTTCAAGACGCCGCGATTGACCAGTATTTGGTGCATCTGTTGCACGTCCTTACGAGGGAGATTGATCTCGTCACGCTCGATATCGGTCCAGGTCTCGCTCTCCACGTCCATGGCGAATTCGTCCAGCACCCGGCTGCCTTTACCCCTGCGCATGACGATTTGCCCGTTTCCGATGAGCGAGATGCGGACGATCCGCGAGCCGTCTGACGTCGAGTAGAGAATCTCCGTCCAATTCAACGATGAGGATGAGACCTGAAACGGGGTGTCGCTGTTCTTCCAAGTTGTGCATCCGGTCAGAGCGAAAAGAAGGGATACACATAACGCGAAGCAAATGGATGAATTTGGCCGGTGGCTCATAAGACATGTCCTCGTTTTGTAATCAATCATTCGGCGTCAGGCAGATCCGTGTGCGTCCGGGCTACAGACGTCCTTTCACGGCTTCATACGTTACGATGGCATCGCGAACGGCTTCGGTGGCGGCGCGGGAGGAAATGGTTGCTGCGGTGACGGCGTCGATCTCTCCGCCGTCGCGTGTGACCTTCCAGATGGTGCCGGCGATGGGACGCGGGGTTCCGTCGGGGCGCCGGATCAGGTGTGTGTGGAAAGGCTCATCCTTGATTTTTGTCCCCAGACCCGGTGTTTCGGTCTGCTCGATGACATCGAAATTGATCAGCGTGCCATCGGCGGCGATGCCGACCATCAGAACGATCGGACCGCCATAGCCTTTCTTCGACATTCCTTGGACGGCGACGGCCGTCACCTTTCCGGCGGCGTCCTTGGCGACAAACACAACATTTGTCCGAACCATTTGGTTATCCAATGGGGTCAATGCTTCGACTTTAATCGGTTCCGAACCGAGCGGAAGGACTTTCTTGGCGGCTTCAAGAATATTCTTCTCTTTGGCTTGGGCGATCGGCGCCTCGGTCACCTTGTTGACTGCGGCGAGAATGACGGTGCAGATCGTGCAGATCAGGGTTAGGATGCCCGTGAGCTTGAGGATGTCTTTCATGGTGCTTTGGCTCCGAATGGCCGGCGCTTGGTCGCCCGATTAATCAGCGGTGTGAATGCGTTCATGATGAGTATGGCAAAACTGACGCCTTCTGGATAGGCGCCATTGACGACGGTGCGAAAAACCATGGTGAGCAGGCCGCATCCGATACCGAAGATCACAAGCCCGGAACGGGTGATGGGCGTGGTGACCATGTCGGTGGCCATGAAGCAGGCGCCGAGCATCAGCCCTCCCGTGAAGAGATGAAAGGAGACGGGCATGGCGTTGGCCGAGGTAAAGCGGAGGACCGCAGCGTAGAGAACGGCGGTGCCGAGATAGGAGACCGGAACGTGCCAAGTGATGACGCGGCGAAAGAGCAAATAGGCCGCGCCCAGAAGAATCGCGGCAGCGGAAACCTCGCCGATGCAGCCGTTCATGTTGCCGATGAAGAAGTCCCACGTCATGCCCGGAGTCAGCGTGAACGGCGGGGGCTGGCCGGCCTTAA
>JBAXWO010000058.1:0-9711 GCA_037128375.1 bacterium | reverse complement strand
GAAAACCACCACCTCATGCCCCTCATTGAGCAGCAACTCGGTTGTCACACTGCCGATATACCCAGCCCCACCAGTAACAAATACTCTCATGTTTTCCCCTCAAGAGCTTCCAGCCGCTGCTCGATACCCGCCACTTTCTTCTTCAGTTCCGGGATACGCATCATATGGGCATGCGCCTTACGGGCCGCATCATGCGGCATCGCCGGGTACCCCGAAACAAATATGGCCGGCGGGACATCTTTCAGTACCCCCGCCTGCCCGCCAACGACCGAATCGTTGCCGACATACAGGTGCCCAGCCACACCCGCCTGCCCACCCATCTGAACCCTGGCGCCGATGTGAGAACTTCCGGATATTCCCACCTGGGCGGCGATGGCGGCATCCTCGCCAATCGTCACGTTGTGGGCCACCTGGACCAGATTGTCAATCTTGACCCCGTTCCCGATGCGTGTTTCCCCGAAGCGGGCACGGTCCACCGTCGTATTGGCCCCGATTTCGACATCGTCCCCCAACACCACAATCCCCACCTGCGGCACCTTCTTCCAGTGCCCAGCCTCCCTTACATAACCAAATCCATCGCTGCCGATCACCGCGCCATTGTGCAGGATCACACGGTTTCCCACCTGGGTGTATTCCCTGATCGTCACGTGGGGATAAAAAAGACACTCCTCACCCACCAGGCAATCCCGACCGATGTAACACCCGGCCACCAGCACCGAACGATCACCCACCTTCACGCCGGACTCGATGACGCAATGCGGCCCGACATGCACCGAACGCCCCAGGATCGCGCTGTCGGCGATCACCGCCGTCGGATGAATACCCGGCGCATAGGTTATGGCCGGCCTGGCCAACCACGCGGCGACCTGCGCAAACGCGGCATCCGCACTTTTGACGCGAATCAACGTCGCGGAGGTCTCCCCTTTCCACGATTCGTTCACCAGAACTGCCGAAGCGCGTGTGGACTTCATGGCTGTGGAATAACGCGGATTATGAAGGAACGTCACTTCACCGGGGCCGGCCTCATCCAAGGCCGCCACACCGCCGATCTCCGTCGTCCCCTCGCCCTCGATCAGGCCGCCCAACCTGCGGGCAATCTCCTCGATTGTCAGCGCCATCGCCCTTACTCCCTGCCGACCGGTTTATCGGCGTTTAGCAACTTCACCACATCGGCGGTGATGTCCATCTTGGGTTCCGCATACAGCACGGGTTCCAACCCATTCGCCAGCAGGCCCCCACTCTCAAGCACCACCGTGTAGCCGTTTTTCGCCGCGCAAGCCTTCACCGCGTCCTTGATCGCCTTGGCCAGTTCTCCGTGGATCTTACGCCCCTCGCCCTCAATCTGCTTCTTGCGCGTCGCCGCCTTTTCCCGAATCGCGTCCTCGGCCTCAATAACCTCGGCCAGTTTCGCCTCCGCCTGCTCGCGCTTCTTGTCCCGCGCCTCCTCGCTAAGCATCTTGTTCTGGGACTCGGTTCGCAATCCTTCGAAGGCCTGCTTTAGCTTCTTGTGTTCCTGCAGAAGCTTGTCGCGCTCGGACGAAAAATCCTCCAATTGCTGCTGAATGTGCGCATCGGCCATCTCAGTCTTGTAATAGTCCCTCAGCACGCGGCTTCCATCGACCACCGCCATGCGAACTTCACCCGCATCCGCCAGCGCCACCGCCAACGCTGTCACCGCCATCATCAGAATAACTCGATTCTTCATCGTGGCTCCTTTCCTGTCAGAATCCATAACCGATCCAGAAACTCCAGTTCTCCGTCCGCGACCGGGGATCATCCTTCTCCAACGGCCAGGCGTAGTCAAACCGTATCGGGAAACCGGGAATGTCCAGGCGCAGCCCCAGCCCGGCGGACGCGGCGAGATGGCCCAGATCAAACTCGTAAGGATCAAACCAAACGTTGCCGACGTCATAGAATCCCGCCAGTCTCAGCTTGGGGGCGCCCGGTATCGGCATGGAGTATTCCGCGCTGGCCAGCGCAAGACTCTGACCGCCGCAGGGGCGAATCGTTCCGCTTCCGTCAGCGCGCTCCGCCTTGGGGCCAACCCACCGGTAACGAAAGCCCCTCACGGTACGCGAACCGCCCATATACATTCGCTCGGAAAGCGGCACCTCCTCGGTGTCGCCATAGGAGTCCACCACTTCCGCCCGCCCGCGCAGACTCAGCACATGATGCCACCACAGGGGGACATGAACCGTGCTGCCCAGTTCTAGATCGTACAAAGACGTATCAAACCCGAAGGGGCCGCCCATCAAGGTCCCCGTGGCATAGGTGCGTGCCCCGCGTGTCGGCACGAAGAAGTTGTCGCGGGTATCCCGACTCAAGGTCAGCGCCACTGAACTGGCGACCCGCTCCGGTTCCGTGAAGTCGAACGTATTGGTTTCGCCGCCGTTGACAACGATAAAGGCGTTCGTGTCGCTCACATCCCGGATCGAGACCTGCTCCAGCCGGTATTTGATGTCAAGCCGGTTCGGACCACCGAGCGGCACCCCCAAACCCAGGGATCCGCCCTGCCGCTGCGTGTCGTAGTCCCGGTCGTTGACCCGCTGCCGGTATAAGTCCGTGCTCAACGAGAGTTTGTGGTCGAGAAACCAGGGCTCCACAAACGACAGCGAGTAGGACTCGCGGGTTGATCCAAATTCCGTCCTCAACTTGATCTTCTCACCCGCCCCCATGAATGGCCGACCGCGGATATCAAAGTTGCCCTGGCTTACCTCGAAGAAACCGATGAGCTTGTCGATACTGGAGAATCCTGCACCGGCCATAAACTGACCCGTGCGTTGCTCTTCCACCTCAAAAACGATGTCACTCCGGTTGGACGCCGACCCGCCCTCATCAAACGATGTTACGTTGGCGAAATAGCCCATATTCCGGAGAATGTTTTCGCTCTTGCGAATCCGAACCCCATCGAATTTCTCACCCGGATAGACCAGTAACTCACGCCGGATAACCTTATCCTGGGTCACACTGTTGCCCCGAATGAGCACATTGCGAATGTACGTCAACCGCCCCTCGGACACCACGAACCGGATATCCACATCGCCGACTTTCGCCTTTAAATCCAGGCGGGGACCCACCAGTGTATCCATGTAGCCCCGGCTCTCATAGTAGTCCCGGATCGCCTCGGCCGCCTGGTTGATGGAGGTGGACGACGCCACCGCCCCGCTCTTCAAGTTCGCCGCCGCCAACAAGGCCGTTTCCGGAAACATGGAGGAACCGGAAAGGGTGACCCGCGCCACATGGTAACAGACACCTTCAACGACCCTAGCCGTGACCCTGAATTTTCCCGGCGACGTTTCTTCAATCAAGGGCGGCGGGATCTCCACATCCAGATAGCCTCGATCCTTATACACAGCGCGAATGCGTTCGCAGCCAGCCTTCAGTTCCTCGGTGTCGTAGGGCGTCTTCTGGAACCATCCGATCGGATTCCACCAGGCCGGCAGATTCATCGCCTCGCGCAACGCGGAATACTCGACAGCCTTGGCGCCTGGAAAACGGATCTCCCGGACGCTTTGCGGCGTACCCTCATTGATCTTCACCGTCAGCAGCGCTAACCCGGCCTTTTCATCCGTCACATCCAGCGACCACTTCACCGTCACAAACCCGTACAAAAGCTTACGATACTCTTCCCGAACCTTAACCACTCGGGCCGCCACAGTGGCGTCATCCAGAAAGTCGCCGGGATTCAGCCCGATCAAGTCGCGGACCTTGTTTTCACTCAACTCCTCCGCCCCGACAACCCTTACCGGTTGAATCAGTTTGACCTTCATTTTGACGGCGTAACTCAAGACCACCCCGCCGTCGACCGGTTCCACCCCTGCACTAGCGTCCGAAAACCGGCCCGATGCCAGAAGGGCACGCACATCGCCGGAGACCACTCCCCGGTCCAGTTCCTGCCCTTTGTGGGCGCTGACATAGGAGCGAACCAACGCCTCGTCCACCGCGACGGTTCCCAGGCTGCGCACCTTGACATCCTTGATCACCTCGGCGTTGGCGCCGAGCGCCACCGCCACCCAAAGGGCGACACCTAACAGGATCGTTTGCCGTAACAAACTCATCAGGTTTCCTCCTGCATATAGGTTGGCTGGACAGCCGCCTCATCCATCCCACGCGCTCCGTCACGAAAACGCGTATAGTCCTCATCAAACTCCATCCGGATATCCTCGTGTGCCGGACCGTTGCGATTCTTGGCGACATCGACGTAGGCCAGGGTCCGGTTATCACGTTCAGGATCGTTGGTAATCCGGCACGGACGCCTCAGCAACAGCACCATATCGGCGTCCTGCTCGATGGATCCCGAATCCCGCAAGTCGGAAAGTTTGGGCTTCTCGGTAGTGCCGCGCGCCTCCGGCGCACGGCTGAGCTGGCTAAGGACCAGCACCGGCACGCCGAGTTCCTTGGCCATCGCCTTGAGTCCGCCGGAAACCATGGTGATCTCAACCTGCCGTCCGTGCCTCGAAAACTCAGGCGCACGCAGCAGTTGCAGGTAGTCCACAACGATCAGTTCGACGTTGTGCTTTGCCCTCATCCGCCTGGCCCGGGCCCGTAATTCGGTGATTTCCAGTCCCGCCGTGTCATCGAGAAATACCTGAGCCCTGACCAGCGCATCCGCGGCCTGAATCAGTTTGCGGTGATTCACCTCCGAGATGAATCCGTCACCGATCTTATGCGACGACACCTCGGCCCGGCAGCACACCATGCGCTTGACCAGGTCAACGCTCGACATTTCCAGGCTGAATACCGCCACCGGTCTCGGGCGGGCCTGCGGATCCCCTTTTCCGAGCGCCACGTTCTCCACGATGTTCATCGCCAGCGAGGTCTTACCCATCGAAGGTCGCGCGGCCAGAATGATCATATTGCCGGGCTTCATCCCCTTCATCGTGTTGTCCAGATCCCGGAATCCCGAGGGGACCCCCTGAAACCCGCGGTGTTCGTTATCGAACAGTGCCACGATCTCGTTGACCAGATCCGGCCAGGCGCGCGCCTGACCGTGCTGGTGGGCGGTAATATCGAAAAAAGACTGCTCAGCCTGGCCCAATACGGACTGGGCTTCCGCATCCGGCTCGTAGCAGCGGCGCTCGGCATCGCGCGCCGCTTGAATCACCGATCGCAAAATCGCCCTGTCGCGCACGATGGTGATGTAGTACTCGGCGTGTGCTGAAGTCGGCGTGGCATCCACAATACGATTCAGCGCCGCAGGACCACCCAACCGGTCCAGAACCCCGCCCCCCCTCAGGCGTTCGCTGATCGTAAGAAGGTCGATGGGGCGCCCCTCGCGCGACATCTCCAACATCGTTTCGTAGATGGCGCGGTAAGAGGGGATGTAGAACGATTCAGGAACCAGTTGGCGCTCAATGCAAAGGTCCATGACCTTGTCCGCATCGAGCAGCACTGCCCCCAGCACCCCGCGCTCGGCATCCTCGCTATGGGGCGGCACGCGCTCGACGCGCGGAGCCACGAGCGACACAGGGGCATCGTTTGGCATGGATCTATTCCTGAACGACCCAAACCTTGATTACGGCTTCGACTTCCGGATGGATCTTGACCTTCACCTCGTAGACGCCCAATTCCTTGATCGGATTGTCCAACACGACGGCATGCTTCTCAACTTCAAATCCCTGCGCGCCGATAACCTTCACAATATCGCCGGGCGTCACGGAACCGAACAGTTTATCGCCCTCGCCGACCTTCATGGTGATCGTGTAGGACCCCTTTTCAATCGCCGCCGCACGCGTTCTGGCCGCATCCAACTCAACCTTCTTCTCAGCCTCGCGCACCTTCTGCAGCTTGGCCAGCTGGCGGCGCGTGGCATCCGTCACGGGTGCCGCGAGTTTGTTGACAAAAAGGTAGTTCCGCGCAAACCCTTCCTTCACACTCACCACCTGCCCCTGGGATCCAAGATCCTTCACATCCTGCATCAAAAGTACTTCAATTGCCATTGGTGTATCTCCTCTTCCTCTCCACCTTACAAGCCGACCGCACCGGACGCCCAGCCCGATCGAAAATCCTGGTCCCATCCCCCAGCGCCCGCCCCGGAGGATCCCCAAACCTCGTCAGCCTAGCGTAACAGTCCCATGACGCGTGCCCGACGGATGGCGCGGGCCACTGTTCGCTGCTGCGGCGGAGTTGCGCCTGTAAAACGCGCAGGCAGAATCTTGCCCTGCTCGGAAACAAACTTCCGCAACAGATCGTAATCGCGCGGATCGATATCCTTGAGTTCCGTTTGCGGCACACGCCGCTTGGACACCATCACATTGTTATCCCTGTCCCGACTCGCCATTGGTTTCATTTCTTACTCCTTCAAAAAGCTAAATTATCCTCATCCCCGCCGCCTTCAACCGGCGCCCCCCCGGTCATCGCACCGGGCTCCTCTGCAGTGTGCGCCCGCACCGTCACCGGCGCCTCGCCTTTGGCACCCGCCTCCGCCGTATCGCTATATTCGGCGTGCCGGGGTGCACCGATAAACTGCGTGCGATCCGCCACAACTCTTAACCGATTGCTCTTTTGTCCATCCTTTTCCCACTCCTCGAATTGCAGCCGCCCATCGACGAACAGGGGCGATCCTTTGGAGAGATACTGCCCGCAAGCCTCCCCTTGCCGGCCCCATACCACCACATTCACGTAACAGATCTCATCCCGCTCCTCGCCGGTCGTGGTCTTAAACCGCCGGCTGATCGCCAGGCGCAGTTCACAAACCGCCTGTCCGGACTTCAGGTAACGGACCTCCGGATCACGGGTCAGGTTCCCAATCAGAAAGACACGGTTCAGCGTCGCCATCGGTCACCCGTTCATGATCACGAAGCGGAGTGCCCCGCCGGGAAACGATCACTACGCTCGTAGCGGTCGCCACGATCCCGCGACCCGCCCTCGTAGCGGTCGCCACCGCGAGACCCACCCTCGTAACGGTCACCGCGCTCGTAGCGATTCGGAGCCGTCGGAGAACTCACGGGAGGGGTCTTCTTGGCCATCTCCTCGTCCAACTTCACAATCTGAACGCGGAAGATATCGTCATTGAGACGGTAACGCGCGTTGAGCGCCGCGAGTTTTTCGCCGGACATCTGGAAGGTCACGGCCACATAAAAACCCGTTTCTTTCTTCTGCATCGTCCGGGCAAAAGGACGACGACCCATATCGCGGGTCCCCGTTATCTTGCCGCCAAGTTTCTCGATTTCGGCCGTTGCATGGGCGGTCATCTCCTTCACGCGCTCTTCCTGCACCGACTCGCCGAAAATGAAAAGTCCTTCGTATATATTCACTGTTCCTTACCTCCTGCCATTACATCTTTCCCGCCGGTCGATCCCGTCCTCCGGGTGTTGAACCGGTTCATCGCCGTACCCGCACCAAGCTCGATCCAGCATAACACGCTGTCCGCCGCATTCCTGATGGCCTTCTCGGCCTCGTTCCACTCTTCTTTCCCAAAAGTATTCAGCACATGCCTGACGAGATCGGAACCGTGCTGTCCCCGACCGATCCCCACTTTCAGCCGCCCATAATCGTTACTCCCGAGCACTCCGCCAATCGACTCCAGTCCGCGGTGCCCGCCGCTGCTGCCCCGCTCGCGCATCCGAAGCGCACCCATTGGCAGATCCGCGTCATCCACCACCACCAACAGGTCCACCGGTTCCAATTTCCGGTAGTTCAGGATCGCTCCCACAGACCGGCCGCTCTCGTTCATGTACGTTTGCGGTTCCACCAGCAGAATGTCCTGCCCGGCATGACGAACCAAACCCGTCAGAGCCTGAAATTTCCCACTCAACCGCATCCGGCATTCCAACCGTTCAGCCAGACTATCCAGAACCATGAAGCCCATGTTATGCGGCGTCCGCGCGTACGTATCCCCCGGATTGCCGAGACCGACCACAACTTTCACGATAACCATCCGGGGAACGGAGTCCCATCAGCCGGCGCCAACGCGGCGGCCGGTATGCCTCAAGCCTTCTTGGTTTCCTTCTTCTTCTCCTCCTTGGCTGGCGCGGCCCCCTTAGCTGGCGCGGCCCCCTTAGCCGGAGCGGCCCCCTCGGCACCTGCTTCTTCCTTCTTCTTGCCAATGACTTCGGGCGCTGCGGCTGCCGCTGCTTCAGCCACCTCTTCAACCTTCTCTTCGCGCGGCGCCACAACCGTCGCCACCGCCACATCGCCGGAGGTCAACACCGCAAACTTCGAGTCGACCTTCAAATCACGCACCATAAGCGTGCCACCGAGATTCAGTCCGGACACATCCACGTCGATCGACTCCACGAGATCGCCAGGCAGACATTCCACCTCGATTTGACGCAAAAGATGCTCCAAAATGCCCCCGCCCTGGGAAACCCCGACCGGCTCCCCCTGAAGTGACAGGGAAATGGTCACGCGCATCTTCTTGTTCATCGAAATCTCGACGAAATCAGCGTGCAGCACCGCGCCCATAACCGCCTCATGCTGAACCTCGCGCAACAGCGCCTTGGTGATGCCGTCGCCTTCGACATCCAGATCCACAATCAGGTTCTCACTCGCGTGATGCTTGAGCATGAGGTCAAAATCGCGACCGTTGATCTTGAGCGCACGGGCCCCTTTTTCTCCGTAGACCACCGCCGGCATCCATCCCGTTTTTCGAAGCGATCGCGCTGCTGAGGTTCCGGAGGTTCCTCGTTTGCTTGCTGACAGTTTGATTTCCTTAGCCATACTTATCTCTCTTCCCTTCTACCTTTGCTAAACCTTAAACAGTGACGACACCGACTGGTTGTCGTGGATACGCAAGACGGCCTCCCCCAGCAATCCCGCAACCGATAGGACCGTAATGGACACGCCACTGGACTTAGCCGCCTCCCGCAGCGGCACGGTATCGGTCACCACAAGTTCCTTAATGTCCGAATTTTTCAACCTCTCATACCCGAGTTCCGTCAAAACAGCGTGCGTCACCACGGCATAAATACTCTCGGCTCCATTCGCCTTGAGAATGCGCGCCGCCGTGGTCAGCGTCCCGGCTGTCGTGGCCAGATCATCCACCAGAACACAGTTACAGCCCCGCACATCACCCACCATGGTCAAAGCTTCCACTTCCGTCGGCCCCTTGCGCTGCTTGGCCACTAAAGCCAGGCCGGCATGCAGCATCTCGGAATAGGCGTGGGCCATTTTCAGTCCGCCGGTATCAGGAGAAACCACCACCAGATTCGGAAGGTTCTTCTCCTGAAGATATTTCATCAGCACCGGCGAGGAGTAGAGATGATCCACCGGGATGTCGAAGAAACCCTGCAACTGTTGGGCATGAAAATCCACGGTCAACAAACGGTTTGTTCCCGCCGCCACCAGAAGATTGGCCACTAGTTTGGCGGTGATCGGAACGCGCGGCTGATCCTTGCGATCCTGACGGGCATACCCGTAAAAGGGCAGCACCGCCGTAATGCGCGCGGCCGAAGCCCGACGCATCGCGTCGATCATGATCAGCAGTTCCATCAGGTTTTCGTTCGGCGGGTAGCAGGTGGACTGAACCACGAAGACATCCTTACCCCGGACGTTCTCCAGGATCTTGACCCACGTTTCCCCGTCCGGGAAGCGGCTGACCTGGGCCTTACCCAGGGGAATCCCCAGATAGTCGGCCATGCTCTGCGCCAGCAGCGGATTGGATGTCCCGGTAAATATCTTCATGCGTCTCCGTACCGTACTCGAATCAAATAATTTGGTTGCCCGACTAGGACTCGAACCTAGACTCTAGCCTCCAAAGGGCCGTGTGCT
>JBAXWO010000579.1:0-2355 GCA_037128375.1 bacterium | reverse complement strand
TCCCTCCGGCGCCTTGAGGAACGGCACGTTCTGGTAGAACGTGCTGTAGGCTGAGGCCAGATCGTACAGGTAGTCCGCCAGAACGCTGGGCTTGTAACTCTCCGCCGCCCGGATTACCGCATCGGGGAAACGCGAGAGTTTGACCGCCAGGACCCGCTCGATCGGCTCGGTCAGCACGATCGGAAACGATTCCAGGCAGGTGCCCGGGAATTGCTCCCGATATTTGTCCTGCACGCTCGCAATGCGGGCACAGGCATATTGCAGATAAGGGGCCGAGTTACCGTCCAGGGCAAGCGCCTTCTCCCAGGTAAAAGTGATCATGCTCTGCGGATTCTGGCTGAGATCAGCATATTTCACCGCCCCGATCCCAACCGCCCGGGCCACTTCCTTCTGGCGGGATTCAGGCATGGCCGGACTGCCCTCTTTGACAACGGCCAACGCGCGGGCTTCGGCCTCATCGAGATATTTTTCGAGTTTGATGACATTCCCCTGGCGCGTGGAGAACGTTCCCTCGGGCAGACGCATCAGGCCGAACCACACATGTTCCAAGGCGGTTTTGCAACCCAGTTTGCGCGCCAGGGTAAACACCTGATTGAAGTGCAACTGCTGCCGTTCATCGGTCACATATACGATCTTGTCGGGATTGAATTCCCGGACCCGGCTCTCGATCGTGGCTAGATCGGTAGTGGCGTAGTTGAACCCGCCATCGCTCTTGAGGACGATGCAAGGCGGCAGTTTCTCCTCGTCAAGAAACGCCACCAGCGCCCCCTCACTTTCCCGGGCCAACCCCTTATCCTTCAGTTCCCGGACAACCCCGGCCAGCTGGTCATTATAGAAGCTTTCGCCCCGGACAAGATCGAACGAAACGTCCAGGCGTTTGTAGATGTGCTCGAACTCTCCCATGCTCAACCGCACAAACTCCTCCCAGAGCCGCCGGTTTTCAGGATCGCCGGCCTGAAGTTTAACCAGTTCCTGGCGCGCCTGGTTCATCCAGTCGTCGTCCTGTTTTGAACGCTCGTAGCTTTTGACATAGACGCGCTCAAGTTCCTCCACTGGCTCGGAGGCCAGGGCCACCGGGTCGGCGAAATGACGATACCCCAGGATAATGATCCCGAACTGGGTCCCCCAGTCGCCCAGATGGTTGTCGGCAATGACGCGGTAACCCAGGAAACGGTGGAGGCGGTCCAGGGCATTCCCGATCACGGTGGACCGGATATGACCGATGTGCATAGGCTTGGCGACGTTCGGACTGGAATAATCCAGCACGACCGTGCACCCCTGGCCAACCGGGGGAACTCCCGACTTCGGATCCTCCCCTACCGCAGAGGTGGCCTGCGCCAGCCAGGCGGTTTTAAGGTGAATATTGATGAAACCCGGCCCGGCAATCTCGAGACGATCGACGGCCTCGTGCGCACCTGCCTCACGGACGACGGCTTCGGCAATCTGCCGGGGCGCTTTCTTCAGCGCCTTCGCAAACGCCATCGCGTGATTGCACTGATAGTCGCCGAATTGTTCCGATGTTGCCACCACCACCCCGACAGCCCCCGTGCCGGTTGTCCCATCCGGCAGGCATTTTCGAAACGCCTCCCGCATCCAATCCGAAAGAAGTTGGTCCACCGTCATCATGCGGGCTTCACCTTGGTTCTGATGAGATTCAACAACTCATCACGTCTCGTTTCCATCATGGCTCGGGTCTTTGCCTCAATATTCAGGCGGACCAATGGCTCCGTATTGGAACAGCGAACGTTGAACCACCAGTCGGCATATTCGATGGTCACGCCGTCCAACTCAATAACCTTGCCGTCCTTGAATTGGCGGCGAATGGTTGTCAGCACAGCAGCGGGGTCATGCACTTCCGAGTTGATCTCGCCGCTTGCCACATAACGATGGAAGGGCTTGATCAATTCCGACAAGGTTTTACCCTTTTTCGTAATGGCATTGGCGATGTAGAGCACTGCCATGGCCGAACTCTCGGTGGTGTAATTGTCACGGAAGTAGTAATGCCCGGAGAGTTCCCCCGCGAACAGGGCGTTCTCGGCGCGCATCTGCTGCTTGATAAACGCGTGGCCCACGCGGCTCATCATGGGCGTCCCGCCCGCCTCTCGAATGACTTCCTTAACCGACCAGCTGCTGCGCAGGTCATAGAAAATCACGCCCTTCTCCTTCTCCAGGACACTCACGGCGATCAGGGCGGTGATCATATCCATGGGCACCACGTTGCCTTTTTCATCGACGAAACCGGCTCGGTCGGCATCGCCGTCGAACGCCACGCCAAAATCGAACCGGCCCTTGCGAACGGTTTCCTGCAGCGCCTCCAACGTTTCGACCTTAAGTGGGTTGGCCTCATGATTCGGG
>JBAXWO010000578.1:0-2358 GCA_037128375.1 bacterium | reverse complement strand
ATTATTCGTCAATCTGCGGTTCGTACGGGTTCAGGTTCTTGAACAACTCGTTTATTATAGCCGTTCTCAACCTATAAGGTGCTAACGGGGTCGCGGTCTTCTCCGTGGTAGCTCCTCTTTCTCCAGCGGAGCGGGTTGAATCTTTCTCTGAACCGCCCGGCAGCCCCTTACGGCGAAGAACGTCTGCGCCATTCGCGCGGCAGCGGGAAGTGGATGTTTTCCTGCACGGAAGTGAATTCCTCAACGTGATCGAAGCCGCGGGTCAGGAGCTGCGCAACAGCCTCCCTGACGAACGGTTCCGGCGTCGAGGCTCCGGCGGTGAGGCCGAGCGTCACCACGTTGTCCAGCGGGATGACGGTCAGTTTGTCAAGGGTGCTCACCAGGTGCGCCGGGCAGCCTCCCATCCGGGCCACGCTGGCCAGCCTGTTGGTGTTGGAACTGTTCTCGGCACCCAGAATGATGAAGGCATTCACCCGGCCGGCAACCTGCCGCACCGCCTGCTGCCGATTCTTTGTGGCGTAACAGATGTCCGTTTCGGCGGGTGTTTTCAGGGTCGGGAAACGCCGACGCAGACTCTCCATGAGGGGCGCCACTTCATCCTGGTTCAGGGTGGTCTGGGTCATCACCGCCACCTTGTCCGGATCCGGCACGGTTACGGTTTCGGCGTCCGCCTGGGTCTCGATGATGATCACATGATCCGGTGCCTCGCTGGCGACACCGACGATTTCATCGTGATGCCGGTCGCCCACCAGCAGAACGGAGCAGCCCTGTCCGGCATAGCGGCGCACTTCATTGTGGACCTTGGTCACAAAGGGACAGGTGGCGTCGATGGCGTTCAGGTCAAGCCGCTTGGCGGCCTCGCGCGTGGCGGGCGAAATGCCGTGGGCGCTGAACAGCACGGTGGCCCCGCGCGGGATGTCGCCAATCTCCTGAACAAACACCATGCCCTTTTCGGCCAGGGCGTCGATGACCTGCCTGTTGTGGACGATCTGCCGGAGGCAGTACACGGGCTTGGGCAGTTGTTCCAGGAGGGTTTCGGCCATCTCCACGGCGCGTTCCACCCCGGCGCAGAAGCCATGGGGCGAAGCAAGTATGATGGTGCGTGTTGTCATCGGAATTTCCCTGGCCCCGACGGCTCCTTTCGTCTTGGTGTCGCGGCGGACACCCTATACAATCTGCACCGGTAACGACAGCATTTATCAACCGTCTCAGCGGGACTGTTGAGTGGGGATGTTCCGGGTATGGGGGAGGGTTGGTTTAATGTTGTGGCTCTTCGGCATGATCTGCGGGGAAGGCGGAAGATTCACCACCCGCTTCGCTGGAGACACGGAAGCACGGAGCGCGGGGGCAACACGGAGGCGAACGAAGAGTTGCGTGAATTCGGCTCCGCTTGCGAGGGGTGTTTGACAGCGCGGTGGTTTAGCGGGCAAGCGGATCCGAATTCACGCAACACCGCCGAGTGAAGGAAGAGAAGCCATGATCGAGAGTGACTTATGATGAATCTCCTGCTCTGCCTCCCCGGGCAAGTCATTCACGCAAATCCGAGAGGGGCGGATGCCGCTGGGTTCTCGACGAGGATCGAAGGGTGTAACCGCCCCTCTCCGATTTGCGTGAATCTCCTTCTTGGTCTGCTCGGCTCCGTGATATGTTCTCCATGCTTCCGTGTCTCCGTGGTGAATCTTTCTGTGTTCCCGTCGTCGCATGGGGCCGGGATAGGGTCAGATAATGATGAGGAGGCATTCGAATGTTTCGGCGTGGATTTATCAGACTGAACAATGTCCTGGTCCGGTGGCGCGTGCGCGGACTGGCGCCGGAGCAGGTGCTGCTGCTGCTGCCGCACTGCCTGCACAAGGATTCCTGCCCGCAGAACGTGGTGCACAGCCTGGATGAATGCCGGCGATGCGGGCAGTGCAGTCTCGCCGCCCTGTCGCGGCTCCGGGAGGACTTCGGGGTGGTGGCGTGCGTGGTGGGCGGCGGCCGGCAGGCCCTGCTTCACACGCGCCGGAAGGACATCAAGGCCGTGGTGGCCGTGGCGTGCGAGAAGGAATTGACGCATGGCATTTGGGCGGCCTTTCCCAAGCCGGTTCTGGCCATCACCAACACGACTCCCGAGGGGCCGTGCCGGAACACGCTGGCCGATCCCGAAAAAGTGGCCGAGTCGATCGCGGGATTGCTGTCGCATTCCCCCCGATCGTAATCGTAATCGTAATCTTAATCATAATCCTCTCGGGGGCAGGCGATTACGATTACGATTACCTGCCTGGCTGATTGACTCAAGTTGCCCCAACCTATTGCAGGTCCGTATTCAAGAGAAGATTCACCACCCGCTTACGCTGGAGACACCGAGGCATGGAGAAG
>JBAXWO010000577.1:0-2359 GCA_037128375.1 bacterium | reverse complement strand
GGTTAGATGGTCGGCATTTCCGTCGGCGGACAACCAGTGGTCAAATTCCGCCAGGACCCCGGTAAGGGGTACGTATTCAGCCCGGTCGAGGGTCTGGGTGGTGGTGCCCCCAACCTGGCAGTAGGGGCAATCGAAAGAACAGACTTTGAAGGGAACCAGATCCAGACCAAGAGAACGGCCCAGCCGCCGGGAGCGGACTGGGCCGAACAGGTATCGATACCCTTCGTTCATCACGCGGGCGAAATGGCCTCGACCGGGCATTCGCCGGCGCAGAGACCGCAATCCACGCACTTGTCAGCGTCGATCACATACTGCTTATCGCCGTCCGCAATGGCTTCCTGCGGGCAAACCGGCGCGCAGCTACCACATTTCGTGCACTTGTCTGAGATAACGTATGACATGACCTTTTCCTCCTAAGGGTTGAACAAAACGGTGAAGATTCTTTCAAAAATACTCGGTTTTGTCAATGAACAGGTTCTTGCTTCGCATCGCTGAGTTCCGCGATCCAGGCCTATGGGCCAACCGGTAAGCCCACAGCCGGCCAGACTCCAGATACAGGCTTCAGCCAGTCTCCGAAACAGGCTGACGGCCATAATTACAACTGCGGCCTTCTCTGTCGCCTATCTTGACTAATGGGTGTTCCCGCCGCATCATCCCCGCATGAGACCGGACACTCCTACCCATTCTGCGCCGCGCGTCTACGGTTTGCTGTGGGGGATTCGCGCCTGCGTTGTGGCGCTGGCCCTGTTCCACTTCACGGAAAATACCGCCGACCCGGACTTGTGGGGCCATGTATTCTTCGGGCAACGGATGCTGGCCCTGGCCAATGTCGAAAAATCCGAGCCGTTCTCCTGGACGGCGAGGGACCAGCCCTGGATCAACCACGAGGCCCTGGCTGAAGCCGCCCTGGGACTCACCCACCGCCTGGCGGGTGGGCGGGGGATTCTGGCGTTGAAATTGGCCATAGGGATTCTGACCTTTTCTCTCGCCCTGCGACTCGGTTGCCGACATCTGGGCCCGGGCGGCCAAATCGTCGCCTGGACTCTCGCGGGGCTGGGCGTGGTCGAGATCGCCTTCGGCTTTGCCGCACGTCCCCAGATCTTCACAGCATTGGGATTGATCGTCCTGCTGTGGCTCATCACGCGTGTGGCGGAGGGCAGTCTGCGATGGACATTGGCCTGCCCCCCGCTTTTCCTTATCTGGTTCAACACCCACGGCGGCGCCCTGCTCGGACTCCTGCTGTTGTTTTCAGCCGGCGGCGCCTTCGCGTTGGACTATCTCCGGAACCGCGTGCGCCAGAAAGAGCCAAACCCCGCCGGCCGTCAGGCCTTCACCCTTATCCTTGCGGGCATCGGGTCCTCCCTGACGGCATTATGTACTCCCTGGGGATCCTCAGCGCCCCTGTGGCTGGTCCGGAGTGTGGCGTGGACGCGGCCAGCCATCCAGGAATGGAATCCGACTCCGTTCGGATGGGAGCACGCGCCGTTGTTCCTGATGATCGGCATTGCCTTGGTGGCTGCCTTGGCCGCGCCACGCTCCCGGCGCGGCGAACTGTGGTCATGGATCGTCCTGCTGATTCTGGGCGTGGCCGCCCTGCGTCATGTGCGGCACACCCCGCTTTTTGCCCTCGCGGCCGTGGCCCTTCTGCCCTCCCCTTTCCTGGCCGGACTGGAAAGGTTGAAAGACCATGTTTCCGGACTGGCAGGTCTGGCCACATCCAAGGTTTTCTGCTCACTATGCACCTGCCTTCTGGTCCTGGCTGCCGCCGGCATCCTGGCGGCATCACCCGTCACTCGCGGTGAGCACCGGCTCACCATGGAAATTCCCCGTGATCAATACCCCGTGGCCGCCATTGAGTTTATCAAGCAAACCCGGATCGAAGGCAACCTGCTGGTCTGGTTCGACTGGGGAGAGATGTGCCTGTGGGAACTCCCCGGCTGCCCGGTGTCAATCGATGGACGGCTGGACACCTGCTATCCCATGGCGCTTATCGATGCTCACTGGCGATTCTATGCCGGGACCCTGGAGACGGGCCCTGATCTCGACCTGAGACAAGCAGATCTCGCCCTGCTGCCGGTCGGACTCAAGGGCTGGCAGGCCATCGCCGGGTTACAGGACTGGGCACCTGTCTATCGCGACGCACTGGCTGAACTGTGGGTGCGCGCCCCGGATCGCTTTCCCGAGTTGCTCAAGTGCCCCTTCCCGGTGCAAGCCCCTCCTTCCGTGACTCTGGGACGAACTCCCTTTCCCGACACACCACCTTGACGATGCTTGCGCACTTCGCCATGCGCTTCAGCATGAATCCGCAGCAGTTCCGAATTAGATAATTTTCGGATTGAGCCAGCCTGCCCGGCGGCCC
>JBAXWO010000576.1:0-2364 GCA_037128375.1 bacterium | reverse complement strand
ATGATAAATTCGTGCAACACTCGTTGTTTGAGTAGGGATCCGAGAAAGCGGGTGTAGTTCTCTGTGGCCTCATCTTTTCTCCTCTTCACTCCAGCGAAGCGGGTGGTAAATAATGCTCCGGGAATGTGCCAAGGCATTTTCCGGTTTCCAAATCAAAACGGTTCATGGCATGGCCAAGAAAGTGCCGGCAAGAAATCAGGCAATAATCCGCAACTCGTTGGCTTGCAATATGGTGCGGATGTGGACGAAAATCTTTCCTGGCACTTTTCACCCAAAGCAGGTCAAGTCGAGATCAGGAAGTCTGAACTTGGGAACCGCCGAATACGGAGCCGTACGTTCGGGTGGTGTGAGAGCTGGGGGAGGGCAACCTCCCCCGGCTACTCGATTGGCTGAAAGAAGAGATGGACAATCTGCACAGCCGACTGTACAGTAGCGTACAGATTGGAGGTGGATGATGACAACCGTAACGCTGACGGAATTCAGGAGTCACGCGTCAGGCATGCTCAGTCGGGTTGAGCACGGAGAAAGACTTGTGGTGATTCGGCACGGTCGGCCTATCGCCGAGGTGTCGCCAGTCTCCGACGTCGCTGGTGCGAATCCCTCATGGAAGAAGCCGGCCCTTCGCCTCGTCGCGAAGGGCGCCAGTCTCTCTACAGCGATCCTAACGGGGCGAGATGATGAAGGCATGTCTTGACTCATCGGCGTTCGCCAAGCGCTTCGTTGAGGAACAGGGAAGTGATGCCGTCGAGGCTGTCTGCGCCCAGGCGAGTGAACTCGGATTGAGTGTTCTCTGTGTGCCGGAGGTCATTTCCGCTCTCAATCGCCGCTTGCGCGAGCGCGTGCTGACCCCGCCCCAGTACCTTCAGGCAAAGCAACGTCTGCTGGATGATGTCCGCGACGCGGACATCATCCAATTGACGCCTTCTGTCGTCGGGTCAGCCATCCAGGTTCTTGAGGCCAGCCCCGTGCGAGCCATGGACGCTTTGCATATCGCGTGCGCTCTTGAATGGGGAGCCGACCTCTTCGGGTCTGCCGACGCGCGACAACTGGCGGCAGCAAAACGGGCCGGACTGAAAACGAGGCAAACATGACCGGCCAACCGGCTGGTGGCGACGGGAAACCCGCGCCACAGCCGTAACGTTCGGATCGCTAAAATGAAGAAGACAAAAAAGGCATTCATGGTTGCAGCGGTGATTGCCATCATTGGCGGCATTAGTGGCGCCATCTAGTATCGCCACTGAGACAGTGGCTCGTCATGTGGGGATGTTGGATCGTGGATTTCTTGGCGTTTGCCCTTTGCATGATGGAGACATAGCCCAACGTTGGCGTCGCACGGTACGCTCGCAAGCTCGCGTCCGTGAACGCCAACGTTGGCGCAGAAATGCGACTTGCATAGGATGCCTGATCTATGCATACATATATGCATGAGAACAACGCTTAACATAGACGATCAGACGTTCCGAAAGGCCGCAGCCATCACGGGCATCAAGGAAAAGACATCCCTGGTCCAAAAAGGCCTTCAAGCGCTTATTACATTGGAAAGCGCAAGGCGCTTAGCGAGTCTCGGCGGTACTGAAAAGGCATTGCGCCCGATTCCGAGGAGGAGAGTAGCGTGATCCACACCGTGTTCGTTGACACGTCGGTGTGGGTTGATCACCTCAGGCACGGGGAGCCCTTGCTCCAGGACTTTCTTTCAGCAGGCGAGGTCGCGACCCATCCATTTGTCATTGGTGAGCTGGCTTGTGGAAACCTGTCAAAGAGAGGTGAGGTCCTGGCGCTGCTTTCTGAATTGCCCTTGGTCACCATGGCTACCAACGAAGAAGTGCTGCATCTGATTGATCGACACAAGTTGAACGGTAAGGGGTTGGGCTGGATTGACATGAACTTACTAGCATCTGCACTGATCAGTCGCATTCCCCTGTGGACGCGAGATCGCAGGTTGGCTGCGGAAGCGAAGACGCTTGGGATCACCGAGCGCAAATAGCCGCCAACCAGCCAATCCATGCGACGCTTTACAGCGCGCATGATTCGCGACGTTGGCCGAAGAACGAAATGGAGAAAGGGCAATATGACTGAGAGCAACCTGCGATACGTTCCTTCACAGACCACGGATACACCTCAGAATGGGATGCTAAGCAAAGTCCCAGAGGTAACCATCTACTTCTGGATCATCAAAGTCCTATGCACTACTGTTGGCGAGACTGCTTCGGATTTTCTGAACGTCAACTTGGGACTGGGGCTGAAGGGTACTTCCATCGCGATGGGGGCATGCCTACTCGTTGTTCTCTTTTTCCAGTTCAAGGCTAGGAAGTACATACCAAGTTTCTATTGGTTGGCCGTAGTGTTGATCAGTGTCTTCGGCAC
>JBAXWO010000575.1:0-2365 GCA_037128375.1 bacterium | reverse complement strand
GCAGGACGCCGGCGTGGGAGTACGGCTTGCCGGCGAAATGGCACGCGTCGGCTACGAGGAACTTCGCGGTAAAGTTGTCGGTTGCGTCAATGACGAAGTCGTAGTCCTTGAGGATGGGCAGGGCGTTATCCGCCCGGATACGTTCGGGATGCAGTCGGACGGTTACGTCGGGATTGATCGCCCGGCATTTGGCCGCCGCCGATTCCACCTTGGCGCGTCCCACGTCTGCGGTCGTATGGGCAATCTGGCGCTGAAGGTTGGTCAGGTCCACTACGTCGCCATCGGCGAGCCCGAGGGTTCCGACCCCGGCCGCCGCCAGGTAGAGCGCGGCCGGCGAGCCGAGTCCGCCTGTCCCGATGATCAGGACGCGGCCGGCCAGGAGTCTGGCCTGTCCCTTGCCGCCCACTTCGGGAAGGATGATGTGTCGTGAATACCGTTCGATCTGTTGTTCCGTCAGGTTCATCGTGCTCCTCCTCCGCCCATGAAGTACAGGAAATCCACGGTATCATTCTCCCGGACCGGTGTCGCGGAAAACGCGCTGCGGTCCACATGGAGAGATGTAGCGTGGGGCCGCAACGTGATTTCGTGCGCCGGTGAGAAAGAAAGCGTTGCGGCGAAAGCAGAAAAATACGAGGCTCGTGAGCCTAACCAGGACCCTTTTATCCGTGCCCCTTAGAAGAAAGACAGTGCCCATGAATCATCCCTATCAGGATTCTTCGCTTCCGACGGCGCCGCGCGTTCGCGATTTGCTGGCGCGGATGACGGTGGAGGAAAAAGTTGGCCAGTTGCGCAGCCAGATGATCTTTAACCCCGGGGAGGATCTGCGCGATTACAGTGCGGGGCATGTGCGGTCGCTCACCCATTTCTCCCATTACAAGGGGCGGCG
Source organism: bacterium (assembly GCA_037128375.1). GTDB lineage: Bacteria > Verrucomicrobiota > Kiritimatiellia > CAIKKV01 > CAITUY01 > CAMBRF01. The sequence continues at coordinate 1,479 of JBAXWO010000575.1, read as the reverse complement.
GCGGACGGCCTCGGAGTGCGCCGCAATCAACAATGCCGACCTGAAGAAGTCCATACGTGACCGCCTAGCAGCCTGCTGAAAGACTTGCCGCACCGATGGCCCGTCCCCTATCTGCCCCAAAAGGCCTGAGCACTCGGTCCAACGACGCAGGCCCCTGCAGATATGAGAGAATGATGCCGTAGTTGGTGATGGGTACGCCCACGGTTTCCAGGTCACGCAGGCGGGCCTGGAGTTTCTGGGCGCTGATCATGCAACCCCCGCAGTGGATGATCAATTTGTATTGCTCCAGATGCTTGTTGTCTTGGAACTCGCGGCCAAAATTATGTTCAATAATGACGCCCGGGTACTGTTTTGCAAAATGTTTCGGGATTTGCACGGTGCCGATATCTTCGCCAATACGCGAATGATTGCATGCCTCGACGATGAGAACCTTGTCTCCGGATTCCAATGTCTCGAGCGCTTTCACCCCGGTGGCAAATGTGTTGAGCCTGCCGCGGCTGAAATAATTGATCATCACAATCGAAAAGGTGGTTAATTCGACATCCGGGGGGCACCAGTCTTTCATGATATCCATGGCTTGAGAGTCGGTAATCATTGTTTTGGGGCGTTTCTGGAAATTAGCCAGAAAAGCCTGAAACCGTTGATGTTCTTCTTCCGCTTGCTTCCTCGTCCCGCGGGCTTTACCTAAATCTAAACGGAACGAGACCGGATAGGCCCATTGCCGCGTGATATATTCTTCGACCATGGCTTGCGGGCGCAAGTAACGGCCAGGCGGCGTTTCAACATCCATCGGGATAATCAGAACATAGTATTCGTCTTTTTGAACAAAAGGCAGCAACTCGGTTTTATCCCGCCGCGGGGCATAATTCCTTAAAATAAAATCAATGAGTTCAGGGCGGAATTTCACATTGTTGGCTTCGATGTGAATTTTCTTGTGGAAGCGGAGCAGATCCAACGATGCTTCGATCGGTGCCGCGCGGGTCTTGCTAAAGTGATTATAGACAATCAGGATTTGCTTGTCCAAATCGCGCGCTTTCTCAATGACTTCCAGTTCGGTGCGGATATCCCGGGTCCCCGGGTCGATGACCACAAGCACCAAGTCACACTCCTTTATATCATTAAGCGTCTTGTGGCGTTTCTTTTCGCCGAGTTCCCCGGCTTCGTCTAATCCTGCGGTATCGAATAGTTTGACCGGGCCAATGCCGTGGATCTCGTGCAAGGCGATCTTGGTATCGGCCGTCGTGCCGGGTGTCGGGTCGACGATCGAGGTTTCCTGTTGGGTCAGCAAATTCATCACCGAACTCTTGCCCGAGTTCATTTTGCCAAAAATCCCAATATGATCTCTTTCCACTAGTACAGACATGGGGAAAACTTTACGCCTCGCTCTTCACGGAGTCAAGTGACGCACAATGCTCAACACAAGACGGGGGGCGCATCCCTGAGTTTTGGCGATCCCCGCGGCGTCTTGCCCGCCGCAGC
>JBAXWO010000574.1:0-2370 GCA_037128375.1 bacterium | reverse complement strand
GACCCCCGACCAAGCCTTCCGCATCATCGAGCAGTACTATCCCCGCCACGTCATCCCGCCCAAGACGCAATTCCTACTGGAAGAACTGCTCGGCAGCGGCTGACGCTCACTGCTGCGCCCGCGCCCCAGCGTTCTTCAGCGCCTGCTCCGCCACCGGGTCGTCGTGGAAACCTGTGTTCAGCGAATTGCGGATCGCCTCGCTCACTGCACGATCTTTCTCCAGCGTCAACCTGCCGATAAGCAGGTCGCGCGCACGTGCCCCGCCCATGCACCCCAATACGTACGCCGTTTCTTGGCGCGAACGGACGTCCTTGTCACGGATCATCGCATCCAGAAACGCATAACCCTTTTCGCCACCCACGACCCCATAGCCGTCAATGACGGCTGGCCGGACAAAGCGATCCACATTGAGTTCCTCTCGTTCCAGAAATGCGCGCATTCTAATCCTATCCTTCCTTGGCAACGCAGATCCTCTGGCACCCCTTCCGCCGCTACAGTCCAATACTCCCCATCCGCCGCCATATCCGCCGCCGCCCCATCCGCCGCCATATCCGCCGCCGCCATATCCGACGCCCCATCCGCCGCCCAAGAAGCCGTGCGAAACCTGGTCCCCGGTCAATGCTTCGTGAGTCAGCCCACACCATAGCGTAGGTTTGCCGCAGAGGAGTTCCTTTTCTGCTGCCGCAAACACATCATCGCCCCCAATCATCAGCAACGCCTCCCATGCGTCTCCTGATTCCGATGCAGCCTTTGCCAGTAGCGGAACGGCCGTCGGGTCAGATGCAATGGCGAGTCCATAACACGCCGCGGAGCGGATTTCGCGGTCGCGAGAGTGAGTGAGTGCGTCGGCGAGAATAGCCGTCGCCCGCTTGTCTCCCAGACTGCCCAAGGAAGCCAGAACTGCTGAGCGTACGTAGGTGCTGCTGTCCTTCGCAAAGAGATCCCTTAGCAAGGCCAGGGCCTCGTCGCCGCCGATCCTGCCCAGGGACATGACGGCGGCGCCCCGCACACGCTCATCCTGGTCGCGCGTCGCCTTTTTTGCCAACACCAACACCTGATTACGATCCAATACTCCCGTTTCGGCGCCGTTCGCGTATTCCCGGCCGCCCGAATGAGAATCATCCCATGCCCAGCCCAAGGCGTATGCGGCCGTCTCGCGCATGATCTTGTCCCTGTCGCCGAGCGCTTGCTCTAGAAGCCGAAGCTTCTTTTCGGCGGGACCTTGCCACAGTAGCGTCAATCGGGCAGAGAGCCGAACGGTCAGGTCCGGGTCGGCAATCGCCTTTTCGAGAAGCTCGATTGCCCTCTTTCCCCCCACCCGTCCCAGGGCAGCCGCGGCGCCCGCCCTTATTCCAGCATCCTGATGGCGCAACAATTGCTCCAGGATTGGCAGTGCCTGGTCATCTCCCGGTCTCCCCATGGCGCATGGGGCGGAATAGCGCCGCAAGTTGATGTCGGAATCCCCCAACGCCTTCTGCAAAATCGCGCGCGCCTTTTCGCCGCCGATCTGTCCCAGCGCCCAGACAGCGTCGTGGCGCGAATCGCCGGAATCTTTGCGTGTCCCGCCGGGAACGGGAACATACCAATCGGCCAGCGCCGATTCCAACAGGGGAATAGCCCCCTCACCTCCCAGGGCGAGTCCACAAGCGAGGGCTTTACGACTGTATTCGTCACGCGACTTCAGTCGAATGGCGGCCAGCGGCAATGCCGCATCGCCCAAGAGAAGAAAGACATTGTCCCAACCGAGCGTCTCCAATCCGGCCATCGCCTCGCGGACGACGTCGGCGTTCTCGTCCCGGGCCGCCTTCGCGATCAACGGCACGGCGCGCACGTCCCAGGTCCTGACGCCATCCCAGACGGCATTCCGCCGCACGAGGGCGTTGGTCGAGGACAACTCCTTCTCGACACGCTGAAGATCCTCGTCTTTTTCGGCGCCCGCGTAGATGATGACGTGTTGCCCGTCGCGCAGCCAGATGGTGTTGAACCCGCGGCCAGCGGCGACGGCTTCCACCAGTTGCCGCCCCGCGACGGGGCGAAACCGCAACTCCGCCGGAACGTACAGTTCGCAAATCCTGCCGAGAGCAGAGACCTTGGGTCCCCCTTTGTGCGCAAGTTCCTTGAATGTGGGCCATGCCCAAGCCCCTCGGGGAGAAACCAGAACCCCGGTCTCATGGGTGTAGTCCGTCGTCTCCGAGCCCGAGATGACTCGCGTGTCCTGCTTTGAATCCGATGCTTCCGCTTTGCCGGGTGGCCCATGCTTCTTGCCCGGGGCGTTGGACAGGCGCGGGTTACCGGAAGATCCCGGCACGGCGCGCGTTTGCGCCAGTACGGCGGAAGCATGCGCTATCATGATGATAACAGCGATCAATA
>JBAXWO010000573.1:0-2372 GCA_037128375.1 bacterium | reverse complement strand
AAACGGACAAACGCCAGCGCGCCCGCCTCGGTTGGGAAGAATGCGGTCAGGGCCTGTCGGACCAGCGGGATCGGAAGCAGGTCGAGTTCGGCCTCGGTGATGACCCCCAAGGTTCCTTCCATGCCGATGAACAGATCCAGCAGATCCATGTCCGGTTTGACATAGTACCCTGCGGCATGCTTCACCAACGGCATCTTCAGTGCGGGCAAGTTCCCCTCGATCACGCTGCCGGAATCGGTCTTCAATGCAAACCGGTTGCCCTGTGCCCGCTGTTCGCCGCGCCGCAGGGTGAGCGTCTCGCCACCGGCCAGCATCACGCGCGCCGAGCGGATCCAGCGGCGGGTCGGCCCATAGTGGTAGCTGAGCGCGCCGGAGGCATTGCAGGCGATCATCCCCCCGATGGAGGCCGACGTCTCGGTGGGGTCCGGGGGAAAGAACAGGCCCTGCGGAGCGACCTCCGCGTTGATCTCGGAAAGAAGCGCGCCGGGCTGGACGGTGATCCGGCGATCCGCAACCGCGCCGATGTGTTTCATGCGGCTCAGGTTGAGGATCAGCCCGCCCTCCGGGACCGCCCCGGCGGATATTCCCGTGCGCGCGCCCTGCATCGTGACCGGCCAGTCGTTGGCGCGCGCCTCGTCCAAGGCGCGCCGGACATCGCCCTCGTCGGCGGCAAACACGATGCGCTCCGCGCGGCCGGTCCGCCGCGACTCATCGCGCAGATAGCCGGCCTCATCCGCAGTCATGGGCGCGCCAATCCAATCCTTCCTACTGTTTGATGATCCGCTCAAGTTCCTCCGCCTTTCCGATAAAGAAGACCACCTGCCCCTCATTATACTGCGGACGCCCGACCGCCACCAGATGGGTGCAGGGGATGGAGCTGTTGCCCCAGACCCGGCAGGGGCCCGGACCGACGCGCGCGACAAACGCCGTGCCGTCGTAAGACCGTAGAACGGCATGATTGACGGCAGGCAGGCGGCCCGGCACCGACCAGAAGAACGTCTGAAGATCCCGATCGCCCGTCTCCAGAAAGCGCCTATCTCCCGGGCGAAATCCCTGAGGCCCATCGGCCACCCGGACAAACGCGCCGTTGAGGATGATGCCCTGGGACATTTGCTCCTGGCTCGAAAAGAACGGGCTGATCGTTTTCATGCAGACATGGCGGATCATCCCGCCGTCACCCTCGATGTTGCTGGTGTCAATCCGGAAGCGGACGGTGTGCCCGTTCTCCACCCACGCCGTGCAGGCGATGCGTTGCTCCCCCTGCTCGCGCACATAAGACGCGCGCTGACCGTCGGGCGCGACGACCCAATTCACCGTCGTCTGGGGGTCTCCCGGAAACCACATGTTCGCGCCGATGAAGGGGCCGTAGGTCATCTCTGGAACGTCCAGCGTCCAGACGCTCTCCGGGAACCAGGGGACGCGCACCTCGAGCGTGGTCGTCTCGAGTCCGCGCAGCGTGATCGGCTCCTTCAGATAGAGATCATTGCGAATGGCGAGTGTAGCTGGCAGCACGGGCGCGCCCGCCCGGTACGCCTCTCCCGCGCCATCGCCGGGCGGGGGGGTGTCGGACGCGCAGCGGAAGCCCGAAACATAATTGCGCATGTCCGGCACCCAACCGAAACGGGCGGTCACCAGGCGCGAATAGGGTTGGGTGTGGAAGACGCTCGAACCGGCCAGAATATGGCTCTCGCGGCCTTCGATCGTCCGCACATACTGGCAGACCAGCCCCACCATGTCCATCGCGCCGCACGGACTGGCACCCGCAGGCCAGGAGCCGACCGGAAAAAGGGTTGCGAATGAAAGGTTGCCTTTCCCTTCATAGCAGGCGTTGGTCGACGGATCATTGCCCCAGGGGTAGGGGCGCCCATCGGTTCCGCGCGCCGCCAGTTCCCATTCGGCTTCGGTGGGCAGGCGTTTGCCCGCCCAGCGGGCATAGGCTTCGGCATCGGCGGCATTGACGCCGATCATGGGCAGCGCTTCGGTGCCGGGTTGGTCCGGCGGCCAGGACCGGGTCCATTCGCGCCAGCCGACCACCCAGCCGTTTCGCAACACCTGATAGTTGGCCTCCTTCATGAAGCGGGCGAACTGGCCGCGTGTGACCGGATAGGTGTCGATCCAGAAGTCCTTTACTTTCAGGATTTTTCGGTCCGAGTGAAACTTCAGGCGATCGGGATGCACCCCGGCGGCGGTGGCGGCGGCTTGCTTCTCCGCCGCGGTCATGCCGAAGATCAGGTCCCCGCCGGGCACGCGGACCATCTCGCGATCCATCCGTTGCGCGGAATAGGCGCGCGGCGACGGGCGCGGCGACGGGCGCGCAGCCTCTTCCTGGCCGAACCCCGTCGTCACGGCCGCCAGCAGCGTCCACAGACACA
>JBAXWO010000572.1:0-2377 GCA_037128375.1 bacterium | reverse complement strand
GATTTCGGTCCCGATCCCGATTTGGATCCCGATAGCGGCTGTCATAATTAGAATGGCTGGATCGTTGTCGTTTACGCTTCGTCGCAAGACTTTGTCGAGACCGCTTCAGTAGACGCGACGTCCTCGTCGCGTCACCGGCCCGCTCGCCACCCGCGACGCGACGGGGACGTCGCGTCTTGAAACCGACGGGCGGCGCCGAAATCCTTTCTCATCCCCTCGCGCTCAACGCCTCCCCTGTGGCCACCGATTACAAAAGGTCAAAATCTGGTCAAAATCTCCGCTGGACGTGGTTGGCGAAGGGTGGTAAGATCGCCCATGTTGAAAAGAAAAGGGTTTGCTGCGCAGCCTACTTGCGGGTGCAGGGAGACGGGTAAGATAAAGGCATTACCATTGTGGGCGAGTGTGTCGGCGGGTCTCAGGGCCGCTCGGTCGAGTTCGCCGTTGCCACCGGGATTGTTACCGTGAAGACGAAGTTCTAGCAGATGAAAAAAGACCCCCACAACAGCTTGAAAATCGTTCATGATTTCAATTCCGCGTTGACGGAAGTATTGGGATACACCGAAATGCTCCTCTCCAATCCCGGCATTTTGGACAATCGCGAACAAACCGTCGAAATGCTGAAACGGGTGCATTCCGGTGCCCTGAACGCGGTGGAAATCGTGCGGCTGCTGCAGAAATCCTATTCCCCGTCAAACCTGCAGCAAGCGGAAGCCCCCCCCCACCACCCACCGTTTGCGTGCCGCCGGTTCCGTCCATGCGGATATTGTTCGTGGATAACGACGAATCGGCGCGATTTCTGCTCAGCCATTCCCTGGCGGCCGACGGGCACACCGTCAAACTCGCCGCCGGTGGGCAGGAGGGCCTGACGGCCTTTAAAGACGAGCTTTTTGACGTGGTGATTCTCGACCGCGCAATGCCGGGGATGAGCGGCGATACATTGGCAGTGGCCATCAAAGGAATCTCTCCGGGAACTCCGGTGATCATGATGACGGGGTTTGGTGACATCCTGGCGGATCACGGAGGGCGTCCCGTCGGGGTGGACAAGATTGTGACCAAACCATGGACCCGCGAGGCCCTGCGGCTTGCCCTGACCGAGGTTTTGGCCGGGAAAAGGCACACCGCGCAGGCGGATTTAGAGGATGAGGCAATCCGATGAAAGACGAGAAGGACCAAGACCTGAGAGCCCGCGAAGAAACGGGGCGGCAGCTCTTGAACGCCTTCAGCGATGGGGCGCTGCTGATAGACCCGCACGGTGTCATACTTGCCGCAAACGAAACGGTGGTGAAAAGTTTCGGCGCATCCGGCAAAGACATCAACGGGGGATGTCTCTATGACCTACTGCCAGTGGAGGTGGCCGGCGTTGCGAGGGAACACATCGAGAAGGCTGTTCTTTCTGGGGCGCAGGAGCGATACGAGGAGCGCCATGCGGGAATCGTTCGTAGTGTCGGTGTCTTTCCCCTTTTCAACGGTCGAGGTGAGGTGGAACGGGTGGCTGTTTTCTCTCGCGACATCACAAAAGAGAGAAACGTCGACAGGATGAAGACGGAGTTTGTTTCCATCGCCTCACATGAGCTGCGTACGCCTCTCGGAAACATCATGGAATCCGTATCTCAGGTTGTCGACGGGCTATATGGCGAGATCAGCCAGGAACAGAAAATGGTCCTTGGGATCGCCCATCGGAATTGCACGCGGATGGCGCGGCTCATCCATGATTTGCTGGATATCTCACGCATCGAGTCCGGGAAAATCGTTCTTACCCGGAGGCTTGTTGACGTAGGCACGAAGATTCTGAATGTGCTCGACGTGTTCAAGGCTCCCGCCAAGCAGAAAGGATTGGAACTGCGGTATGAAGCGGACAGCAGGCTTCCTATGGCTTATATCGATGCCGACCGGATGGATCAGGTCCTGGTCAACCTGATCGGCAACGCCATCAAGTTCACCCCTTCCGGCGGGACGATCACCGTGGAAGCCGGATTGGAAGGGGGCTTTATCAGGTGCGTAGTGTCAAACACGGGTGCCGGAATAGCGCCGGAAGATCTGGACAGCATTTTCGATAAATTCGTGACCCTTTCATCGGCTGCGAATGGGGGTGATTCGGGAACAGGGCTGGGGTTGCCGATCGCCCTGCAACTGGTGCGGCTGCACGGCGGAGACCTGTGGGCCGAGAGCGAACCGGGCTGGGGGAACCGGTTCATCTTCAGAATCCCCGATTATCAGAGCGAAGCGGCCCTTCTGGAAAACCTCGCCGAACGGATCGCCAGGGCCGAGGTCGGCCACACGGGCATCAGCCTCCTGGGAATCAGGCCGAAAGAGTGGTCCGAAATTCGGACACAGCGAGGAGCCGGCGCACCGCTTTTCCTTCAGAAGCTAAGAGATA
>JBAXWO010000571.1:0-2380 GCA_037128375.1 bacterium | reverse complement strand
GGTTTTAGCGAAGTTCCTCTGGGAGTCCGATCAAGGCGTAGTAGGCTTCGCCGAGCAGGACGCCGTTTTGATAGGCTTTGATGGTGTGGCAGGTGGAAGTGGTCACACTGTTGGGGTGGATCAGGCGGAAGCGGTAGTCACCGGCGGCGGGGATGGTGGCGCCTGGGAGCCAGCGTCGAATGGTGAGGTCGTCGAAGGTGACACCGCCGACAAAGATGTGGAGTTCGACCTGGACGGAAGGGGGGACGGCCAGCGAGACCATGCGGTTTTCCCAGACCTGGCTGGTGGGGCGGATCTCGACGACTTTGATGAACGAGTCGACCGTGGCCTGGATCCAGAAGGGGTCGATGCGGCGGGAGGTGATGATGGGTCCGCCTGAACCGGCGCGCGCGGCGAGGGTGTGTTCGGTGTAGATGCGCTGGGCGGTGAGGGTGGCGGTGGTGCCGTTCCACGCCAGGGTGAGGTTGGGGCCGCTTTCGAGCACCACGCCGGGGGTGACGCCGGGGCAGGACCAGGAGCGGGCACGGCCGAGCATGCAGGCGGGGTTTTCGGCGGGGAGCGGCGCGGTGTAGACCTTGGTTTGGACGAGGTTGGTATGGGGTGCGCCCTGAGCGTCGATCCAGACGGTTTCGAAGCGCCAGAGGCCGGGGGTATCGAGCGGGAACTCGGCAATGCCGTCGGCGTCGAGGGTGAAGGTGGCGGCGGGGAGATCGTTGGTGGCGAGGGTGACGGTAGCGGCGTTGGTGACCGCGACGCGCAGGGTATCGCCCAGCCGGGCGGCCAGCGGCGTGCTGCGGGTGGTCTGGAGGGCAAGCGGGGTCCAGACGACGGCGACGGCGGCGGTGCAGGCGCCATTTTCAAAGGCCAGCGCGAGCGGTGTGGCGGCGCCGGTGGGATCGAGCGGGAGGTCGGCGTACCACCGTCCGCTGGCTGCGGGTAACACGGCCACGTCATTCGTATCGGAGCGGGAAGAGACGAATGCGGGCCAGCGGGCCGAGCCTTCGATGCAGGCAGGCGAGAGCGGCGAGGTTGCCGGGGCGCGCAGCACACGGTTGGTGCGGGCGGAGGCCGTGGCGATCCAATCGCGCACGCCATCGCCATCGGCATCCGCGCCGCTGGGGGTTTCGAGCGCGAGATCGCGGATGCGAAGCTGCTGGCGATGGTCGATCGTATTCCACAGCAGGCGCACACGGTGCATGCCTGCTGGGAGGTATGGGAGCAAGACGCAGATTTCGCCATCCACGCCAACCGAGGCGCGGAGCTTGGCGCGGTTGATGAAGACGCCATTGACCGAGACCAGGATGTCCGAGGTATCGAGCGGGGTGGATGGGGTGCAAGAGACATCCCACCAGCCATGGGTGGCGGTGACGCGGAGCAGATGGAGGTCGGGGGTGGCGGTTTCACAGAGGTATTCGACCCAGCCGCGGCCACGGGCGACGAATTCCGCTCCATCGGTGTGCCAGGGGCCTTCATGAAGCACGGAAGCGCTTCCGGGAAGCGTCAAGACGCGAGACCAGCCACCGGTGAACTCGGCCACGAGGGGGTTGGTGCCGGTGCCGTTAATTTCGGCGAAGTCATCGATCCCGTCGCCATCGGTATCGGGGTTGAGCGGGTTAGTGCCGGCCGTGATTTCGGCCTTATCGGAGAGGCCTTCGCCATCAGTATCGACATTCAGGGGGTTGGTGCCATGGACCAGCACCTCATCGCGATCCAGAAGGCCGTCGCCATCCGAGTCGGCGGTCGAGGCAAGGAGGCGCGTTTTCATCCAATCCTGAAATCCATCGCCGTCGGCATCGGGGGCATGGACGGCGATCAGGCGGATCTGCTCCAGAGCGGGGCGGGAGATACGCGCGCCCTGGACAACGCGGTTCTTCCAGGCGATTGTGAAGCGATGGACGCCGACGGGGAGCCAAGGGGTGAGGACGCGGGCAGTGCCGGGGCGGTCGATATCTCCGGCGCACCGGAGGGTGCCGATCTCGCGGTTGAGGAGGCTGGCGCGGAACTCGAAGAGGGTGTTGGCCGGCGGGTCGTACTGATAGTTACGCACGTCGAGTTCGAGAACGTGGATGCCGGGGGTTGTGATCTGAAGATCATACGAGCAGGTGGGATCGATCGCGTTGGGCCAGACCAGAAGGTCGCCGCTCTCCGAAAAGTCCGTGGTAATATGGGGAACCAAGCGGGCGGCTGTTTCCACACCGCTGCGGCTGGCGGCCAGCGTCGCGTCCGGGATGCCATTGCCATCGCTGTCGGCGAGCGCGGGGTTGAGGCCAAAGATGGCGAGCTCGTCACCGTCCCTCAGGAGGTCGCCATCACTGTCGAGGCGGGTCGGGCCCGTGCCACGCAGGGTGATTTCGTTACGGTCGGCGAGCGTGTCGGTATC
>JBAXWO010000570.1:0-2382 GCA_037128375.1 bacterium | reverse complement strand
CAACACGAGCACCGGCCGCATCGACCTCTACAAGCGCGGCTGTTTCGTGCTCGAGGCCAAGCAGGGTAAGAACGCCGATGCCCCCGGCGAGGAAGCGCTTTCCGACGCCGCCCGCGAACTCAAGCGCAAGCTCAAGGCGGGCACCGCCCGGCGCGGCACCGCCGCCTGGGACGACGCCATGCTCCGCGCCCGGGGCCAGGCCGAGCAATACTGCCGCGCCCTCCCCACCACCGAAGGCCGTCCCCCCTTCCTGATCGTCGTCGATGTCGGCCACTCCATAGAGCTCTTCTCCGAGTTCTCCTGCACCGGGGGCACCTACATCCCCTTCCCGTCCCCCGGCCGCCACCGCATCTTCCTGCACGACCTGGAGCACCCCGACATCCGGGAGCGCCTCCGCCTCGCCTGGACAACTCCCCACGAACTCGACCCCACCAAACGCAGCGCCCGGGTCACCCGCGATATCGCCACCCGGCTGGCCAAGCTGGCGGTTACCCTCGAGAAGGACAAGCATGATCCCCATGTCGTTGCCGCCTTCCTGATGCGCGCCTTGTTCACCATGTTCGCCGAGGATGTCGGCCTGCTCGCCCGCAACAGCTTCTCCACCCTCCTGCTGAGCCTGCGCGACAAGCCGCAGGACTTCGTTCCCGTCGTGGAGGAACTCTGGGGCCGCATGGACCGCGGCGGCTATTCCGTCAGCCTGCGCATGAACATCCTCCAGTTCAACGGCGGCCTTTTCGAACAGGCCACCGCCCTGCCGCTGAACAAGGACCAACTGCAACTGCTGGTCGAAGCCTCGCAGTCGGACTGGCGCGACGTGGAACCCGCGATTTTCGGCACCCTGCTCGAACGGGCGCTGGCCCCGGAGGAACGCCACAAGCTGGGCGCCCACTACACTCCCCGCGCCTACGTGGAAAGGCTGGTCATGCCCACCATCGTGGAACCCATCCGCGCCGAATGGGATACCGTCCACGCCGCCGCCGTCGCGCTGGCGAACAAGAACGAGATCAAGAAGGCGGCGAACACGCTGAAAGCGTTTCACCGCAAACTGTGCCACACCCGCGTGCTCGACCCCGCCTGCGGGAGCGGGAACTTCCTTTACGTAACCCTCGAACACCTCAAACGGGTCGAGGGCGAAATCCTCGACACCCTGCACCTCATGGGCGAGCGGCAGGCGGTTCTCGATATGGCGGGTGAAACCGTCGGCCCGCACCAGTTCCTCGGCCTGGAGATCAATCCCCGCGCCGCCGCCATTTCGGAACTGGTGCTCTGGATCGGCACGCTGCAATGGCATTTCCGCAACCGGGGCAACGTGCATCCGCCCCAGCCGATCATCCGCAACTTCCATAACATTCAGTGCCGGGACGCCCTGATCGAATACGACAAGGTCGAGCCGGTCCTGGACGACAACGGCCAACCCGTCACCCGCTGGGACGGCCGCACCACCAAGCCGCACCCCGTCACCGGCCGGGAGGTTCCCGACGAATCCGCCCGCACACCGGTGGTCCGCTATGTCAATCCCCGCCCTGCCGTCTGGCCGGAAACCGACTACGTGATCGGAAACCCTCCATTCATCGGCCCCGCCCTGATGCGCCAAGCCCTGGGCGATGGCTACACCGAGACGGTCCGCGCCGTGCATTCCGACGTGGGCGAGTCGAGCGACTTCGTCATGTACTGGTGGAACCACGCCGCCAAGCTGGTTCGCGCCGGAAAACTCCGGCGGTTCGGTTTCGTCACCACCAACAGCCTCCGCCAGAAATTCAACCGGCGGGTTCTGGAACAACACCTATCAGAAACCTCCGGCACAGGCCACGCGGAACGTATTGCCTCTCCCTTGAGGGGAGAGGCCGGTCGCGACAGCGACCGGGTGAGGGTGATTCTCCCGCTTTCCATCCTCTTCGCCATCCCCGACCACCCCTGGGTGGATGCCGCCGCCGGCGCCGCCGTGCGCATCGCCATGACCGTGGCGGCGGCAGGGAATCACGAGGGAGTCTTGAGCCAGGTAGTATCCGAGAAGGAAACCGACGGGGACGGCTATGAAGTGGAATTGAGAAGCACCTTCTGCAAGATTCAGCCCGACTTAACAACTGGGACAAATGTCGTTTCGGCACAAGAATTAAGGGCAAATGAAAACACTGTCAGCGAAGGCGTTAAGCCTCATGGCATGGGGTTTGTGGTCACACCAGAAGAAGCCGACACCCTTGGATATAACATCAATCCGAATATCCGGAGCATTATCCGCCCTTATCTGAATGGCCGCGATATTGCCGCCAAATGCCGACACGCTCTGATAATCGATCTGTTTGGACTTACAAGCGAGCAGACAAGAGAACAGTTTCCTGCCATATACCAGTGGGTCTTGGAACGAGTGAAACCAGAGCGTGA
>JBAXWO010000057.1:0-9887 GCA_037128375.1 bacterium | reverse complement strand
CCGAGGCAATCTCGCGCGTACTTGCACCAGTCAATACAGGACTGCGTCGTCGTGCGGCATACGGTGCCGCCGCATTTGGCACACTTGCCCTCCGCCTCGTCAGTCCAAACCTCCGCGTCGTCACCGCAGGTTGGACAGCGCACCAGTTCGATTTTCGGCTGTGCAAACGCCATGCTCCCGGGACATCTCTTGAAACTCATGCGCGCTCCTTCGTGATCTGACGTCTAAACAAGCCGCTGGGGCTAAGGCCAAGGGCTGCCCCCCCACCTCGGATTCATGGTACCACCCTGAGGTAGTCACGGTCAACGTCGGCATCGCTTTGGGTCGTCCTTTCCAGCCGCCTATCGTCGATCAGGTGTGGTTGTTGATTGCCTAACCAGATACCGGCTTGTCTCCCAGAAGCCGCCTAATGACAGGACAGTCCATGCAGGGGAGAAAGGAGCCTGAACGCTTTCGCCGTGCGGGGAGGCAATGTCTCGACCCGACAAACCAGCAGAATTGGCCCCGGCCCATCGTGAAACTGGCGCACCGCGAGCGGTGCGCGGGGTTGCACTTGCGGATCTCCCAGCAGGGAACATCGTCCATCGTGTGCTTGCGAAATAGTGCCAGCAGGATCAGGAGTTGAATCATCACCCGTACCGGCACCTCCCGCCACCCCTGCTCGTAGCTTTGCACGGCCTTTGCGGATAGTCCCATCGCATTGGCCAACTCGGCTTGTGTCCGGCCGAGAATGCCCCGGATGTGTTTGAGGGTCGTCGCACGGGAACAGCCTCGGGCATCCGTTGCTTTGTCCTGCGATTTGACCCGCTTAACTTTCGGAATCTTGTTTTTTGGGCTCATGTGCTCGTTATTCGCATCGGTTACAGTCAGGAACCGGGCGGGGCCCCATCGGGGGGGGGGGTGCGAAGGGGGGGAGGGGTGCAACCCCCCCTGTTATTTCATTCTTTTTCTGAAATTGTTTGTTGCATGCCACACTGTGGTAGGTGTAGATTTAATGCAGTCACGTTATCAGAACCCATAGTGAGTCGTCTAGTGTCATTGTGCTGCGATAGCAAAGTGGCGATATGTGACGACGGAAGGAGTACCACATGCCTGTTGATATATCTCAGTCCGGTTCGAAGGTCAAATCAGCCGCAGTGAAACCTGTACTCGATCCCACCTGCATGAAAGACTGGCAGATTGCGGACGCGGCAAGGGCCGGGATGAAACCGTTCATGACCGTGGGGCGTGAATTGGGTTTGCTGGATGACGAACTGATCCCGATGGGGCAGCGTGTGGGTAAGGTGGATTTCGCCAAGGCCATGGCACGTCTCCGCGGACGACCGCAGGGCATGTATATCGACGTCACCGCCATTACGCCGACCCCGTTGGGCGAAGGTAAGACCACCACGACGATCGGCCTTGTGGATGGGTTGGCCAAGATCGGAAAAAAGGTTGTGGGCGCCATTCGTCAGCCGAGCGGCGGACCTACCTTTAATGTCAAGGGCTCAGCCGCGGGCGGGGGTTTGGCGCAGTGTCTGCCTCTGACGGAACTCTCTCTTGGCCTGACAGGCGACATCGACGCGATCTCTAACGCTCATAACCTGGCCATGGTGGCCCTGACCGCGCGAATGCAGCATGAGGCGAATCACGACGATACCAAGCTTGCAGGCAGCAAGATGCGGCGGCTCAACATCGATCCCGCGCGGGTTCAGATGAAGTGGGTGATGGATTTCTGCGCGCAGGCCCTCCGCAATGTCACGATTGGCAAAGGCGGGAAGATGGATGGGTTCGAGATGGACTCCGGATTTCAGATCACGGTTTCCAGCGAAGTCATGGCGATCCTGGCCGTGGCCAAGGATTTGCGGGACTTCCGGCAGCGGATCGCGCGCATCGTCGTGGCTCACGACACGTCGGGTCGGGAGATTACCACGAAGGATCTGGAAGTGGACGGGGCCATGACCGCCTGGATGGTTAGAGCCTTGAATCCAAACCTCCTTCAGACGATCGAGGGGCAGCCGGTATTAGTCCATGCCGGACCGTTCGCCAACATCGCGATCGGACAGAGTTCCGTCATCGCCGATGAGTTAGGCACCCGGCTGAGCGACTATCTGGTCACCGAAAGCGGATTCGCCGCCGACATCGGATTCGAGAAGTTCTGGAACCTGAAGTGTCGCGCCTCGGGGCTCAAGCCCAATGCCGTGGTGATTGTCGCGACGATTCGCGCGCTCAAAATGCACGGGGGCGGACCGCAGGTAAAGCCCGGTTTGCCGTTGAATGAGGCCTACACCCAGGAGAATCTGCCTCTTGTGGAGGCCGGTTGTCAGAATCTGATCGCCCATATCGAAACGGTGAAGAAAAGCGGAGTCACCCCGGTGGTTTGCATCAACCATTTCTACACGGATACCGAGAACGAGATCAGCCTCGTCCGGAAGATGGCGGAGCAGGCGGGCGCCCTGTGTGCCCTGTCAAAGCATTGGCTTAAAGGTGGCGAAGGGGCCGTGGAACTGGCTGAGGCGGTGGTCGCGGCCTGTGAGAGGCCGAATCATTTCCACTACCTGTACGAATTGGAGACTCCGTTACGGGATCGTATCGAGCTGATCGCCAAGGAAATCTACGGTGCCGATGGGGTCACCTATACCGATGCGGCGCTTGCGAAGATCAAGCTGTATGAGCAGGATCCCACGACGAAAGCCATGGGAACATGCATGGTCAAAACCCACCTGAGCCTTTCGCATAATCCGGACTTGAAGGGACGCCCGAAGGGGTGGGTGTTGCCGATCAGTGATGTCCTGATATACCGGGGCGCGGGATTCCTCGTGCCCGTGGCGGGTGCGATCAAACTGATGCCGGGCACGGCGTCGTCGCCGTCGTTCCGGAATATAGATGTGAACGTCGATACGGGTGATGTGACCGGTTTGTTCTAGGAGGCACGCAACGCGTTAAACGAAAGTGAATGTCTATGCTGAGGGAAGCACTTCAAAAAGGCGAATTCGCCATCACGTGTGAGTTTGTGCCCGGACGCGGAAAGAGCGGGCCTGGCGTCGAGGCGGCCATCGAATTTGCCAAAGCCGTGGCGACTGCCGGAGCAAAGATCCATGCCGTCAGCTTGACGGACAATCCCGGCGGAAATTCCGCCATGATCCCCGATGCGCTGGCACCGGAAGTCCAGAAGCACGGGCTGGATGCCCTCGCTCATTTCTCCTGCCGCGATCTGAACCGGAATGCCGCTGAATCCCGTGTCATGGCGCTGGCGCGAGCGGGAGTGAACAATCTTCTTGTCGTGACGGGCGACTACCCGGCCAGCGGATTTGAAGGAAATGCGGCCGGGGTTTTTGATCTGGATTCCGTTCAGGCCATCAAATACATGAAGGCCATGAACGCCGGACTTGAGATCCCTGGCGCCAAGAAGGGCACCACGGTCCGTCTTCCCCAGACAGACTTCTTCATTGCCGCCGCTGTCTCCCCTTTCAAACTGAAAGAGGAGGAGTTGATCCCGCAGTTCTTCAAACTCGAAAAGAAGATCGCGGCGGGCGCGGACTTTGTCATTACCCAATTGGGTTATGATATGCGTAAATTCCTCGAGGTGAAGCGGTACATGGCGAGCCGGAGTCTGCGGGTGCCGCTCATCGGCAACGTCTATGTGTTGAGCTACGGGGCGGCCAAAACGATGCATGCGGGGCTGGTCCCCGGCTGCGTGGTCTCGGATGAATTGCTGAGCGTCCTCGAGACGGAATCCAAGGACGCGGATAAAGGCAAAAAGAAACGACTGGAACGCGCCGCGAAGATGGTGGCCATGTTCAAGGGGATGGGCTTCAACGGCGTCCACATTGGAGGGTTTGCCCTTAAGACCGAAGACTTTCTGTTTATCATCAACCGGGCCACGGAACTCGAGTCGCAGTGGGAATCGTTCATTCCTGAGGTGTCTTTCGGAAGAAAAGACGAGTTTTACGCCTTCCCGCCGCCGAAGACGTACCGCCCCGGCGAAGTGGACGAGGATCCCGTCAAGAAACTGCCTGCAAGCTCCGGTCGGCTGGGCTATCGGCTGGCTATGGTGATGCACCGTCTGGCCTTTGAGCGGGGGAGCCTCGGCTGCCGCCTTCTGACGCGCCACTACAAGATGATTGGAGACCGGTCCATCCTGGCGAAGTTTGCCCACTTTAACGAGTTTCTGGTGAAATGGCTGACCTTCGGATGTCGGGACTGCGGGGATTGCGCGCTGCCGGATATGGCTTATTGTTGCCCCCAGGGCAAGTGCGCCAAGCAGCAGCGCAACGGGCCCTGCGGCGGGAGTACGCGCGGCATGTGCGAGGTCTATCCGGATGAGAAGCCCTGTGTCTGGACGCTCGTCTATCCACGATTGAAGGGCGCCGGGAAGATGGACGATATGCGGACCCGGTATGTCGCGCCGCGCAAGATGGAATTAGCGTATACCTCGGGTTGGGCGAACTATTTTCTGGAGCGAGATCATGCGGCTTCAGCCGTCCCGGTTGAAGCCCCCGGAAACCCTCACGGATGAAGATTGCGGTAACAGGTAAAGGCGGTGTAGGCAAGACAACCGTGTGCTCCCTCCTCGCGAAAGCGTTGAAGGCAGCCGGCCACGACGTCGTGGCGATCGATTGCGACCCCGACTCCAATCTGGCGGCCTGTATGGGTTACCCGCAGGCGGACGAACTCAAACCGCTGGTCGCGCTGAAGGATCTGATTGAAGAGAAGATGGGGGTTAAGCCGGGTACGACCGGCGGGATGTTCCGCCTGAATCCTTTTGTGGAGGACATCCCGGACCGGTATGCCGTGGACATCGATGGAGTCCGCGTGCTGGTCGCCGGTGCGATCAAGAAGGGGGGGGCCGGCTGTTACTGTCCGGAGAATGCCCTGATCCGGGCTCTGATCGCTCATCTGCTCGTGGATGGGAAAACGGATCTTATCCTCGATATGGAAGCCGGTGTAGAACACTTGAGTCGGGGGACTGTCCGTACGGTGGACGCCTTGATCGTGGTGGTCGATCCGTCCTTGCGCGCTGTGGAAACGGCGGTGCGCATCCGCGAACTGGCAGGCCAACTTGGCCTTAAACAGATTCTTGCGATAGGAAACAAGATCCGGTCCGAAAAAGACTCGCGTTTTCTGGTAGAGTCCCTGTCCGGCTGGGAGTTCGCCGGTTTCCTGCCGTACGATGACACGCTCCGGGATGCGGAGATGTCCGGGCGTTCGGTAAGCGATGGCGCCGGTCGGGAGACCGGGGCAGCGGTGGTGCGTATCACCGATAATCTCGCGGCGCGATCCGCCACCCAACAATCAAAGTGAGGCCAAGATGACAAAGACAAACACCATGCAGATTAATGAACGAACAGCCGATCCAGTTGCCCAGGAGGTCTTGACGAAGACCAACGCCGCGGGCATGGAAACGGCGCACACCCGGCACCTTGAACAGGGAACACGCTGTCCTTTCGGCGAGAAGGGGGTCTGTTGCCGTATTTGTGATATGGGGCCCTGCCGCATCAGCTTGCGGGAAACGGGAGCCAAGCGGGGCGTCTGCGGCGCGACGGCCGAGACCATTGCCGCACGGCAGCTGATCCGGCAAGTGGCCGCCGGCGTGGCGGCCCACTCGGATCACGGGCATGACATTGTCAAGACGCTCAAACTGGTGGCCAAGGGGGAAGCACAGGGGTACTCGATCAAGGATCCCCAGAGACTTATGGCCCTGGCAACGGAGTGGGGCGTGAAGACCGAAGGGCGAAAGGTGGAGGCGATTGCGCTGGAGATGGCCGATCTGGCTCTGGGTCAGTTCAACCAGCAGGAGGGTGAAATACGCTACCCCTCTTTACGTGCTCCCGAGGCCACAGTGCAAAACTGGCGCAAGCTCGGTCTCCTGCCTGTGGGTGTCGAGCACGAGATTGTCGAGACGCTGCACCGCACGCACGAGGGTGTCGACGCCGACTACATCAACCTGATCATGCACGGTTTGCGGACCTCCATGGGAGACGGATGGGCCGGGGCCATGCTCGCCACCGACTTCAGCGATATCCTTTTCGGATCCCCTCAGCCGGTGCGTAGCCAAGTCAATCTCGGCGTTCTCAGGACGGATTACGTCAATATCGTCGTGCATGGCCATGAACCGACACTCTCCGAGATGGTCGTCGCGGCCAGTCGTGACCCCGAGCTGCTGGCGTTTGCCAAGACCAAGGGAGCCGACGGCATCCTGGTCGGAGGTATCTGTTGTACGGCGAACGAGATCCTTATGCGTCAGGGCGCTCCGGTTGTCGGAAACTTCCTGCATCAGGAACTGGCGCTGGCGACCGGTGCGGTGGATGTGATGCTCGTGGACGTGCAATGCATCATGCCGGCCCTGGTTGAACATGCCGAAAAGTTCCACACCAAGGTGGTCACTACCAGCAAGAAGGCGCGCATTCCCGGTGCCCAGCATATTGCGTTTGACGAGGAGCACGCCTACGACATTGCCAAGCAGATCGTCCGGACGGCGGTGGAGAACTATCCCAACCGTCGCGTCGTGGATATCCCGGCTGGAAAAACAGACCTGGTCGCGGGGTTCACGGTGCAGAACACGTTCCGGCACCTTGGCGGGCGGTACCGGGCTACTTTCCGACCGCTGAACGACGGCATTATCTCGGGACGCCTGCGGGGTGTCGCGGCCGTGATCGGTTGCAACACCGTCCTGAAGACTCAGGACGACAGCCACATCAAAATGGTGAAGGAACTGATCGCAAACGATGTTCTCGTGGTCATGACAGGGTGTGCGGCGACCGCCTGTGCCAAGGTGGGACTCCTCCAGCCCGAAGCTGCGGCTAAGTGGGCCGGTGCCGGCCTGCGGGAAATCTGCGAAGCCGTGGGGATTCCGCCGGTGCTGCATCTCGGGTCTTGCGTGGACAACAGCCGTATCCTGGTCGCGCTCTGCGAGATGATCAAGGAAGGTGGACTCGGCGACAAGCTCTCCGACCTGCCGATTGCCGGCGCAGCGCCCGAGGCCATGTGCGAGAAGGCTGTTGCCATCGGGTTCTACTGCGTCGCCTCCGGCGCGTATGTGAACTACAGCCCCGCCATGCGGGTTCTGGGAAGTCCCGTCCTGACGAAGTTCCTGACCGAGGATATCGAGCAACTGGTCGGCGGCAAGTTCAACTTCGAAAACGACCCCGTGAAGGCGGCTCAGTTGATGATGGCCCATATGGACAAGAAACGGGTGGCCCTGAAATTGCGGCCGCTGATGTATGGCAAGAGTTTTCTGTCGGGAAGCGAAGCGGCCGTCGTGGCCGACGCGGGGGTGCCGACGCCCATCCGGGGTGATGGACCTGTAGCAGGAATCAGAAAAGGTTGCAGTGGGCATGCCATTTCCGTCGACAGTGTTCCTCACGGAAACGCCTGCTCAGGCTGCGAAGAGTGATTTAAGGAGAGAGCATACCATGTCTAAAATTATCGCCAGTGCAGCCATTCGCGGGGCCCATAACATTTACGCCCAGGCCGAGGCTTTCTATGAGAAAGCCCGACAGGAGAAGAGTGAGCAAACGCCGATCGGGTTTCCCGACACGGCCTACTATTTGCCGATGGCGCACGCCTTGATGGGGCTCAACATCGAGAATGTGGGCCAGTTGAGGCCCGTGTTGGATCACGCCAAGGATCTGCTGGGACCGGAGCCCAGAGAGGACCTGTGGTTCCCTTATCTCGGGACCGCACTGGACGCGGGGATAGCGACCCTCCTTTGCGAAGAGATCATCATGGTTCTTCGTTATCTGTATGCCCAGGAACCGCAATCGGAGTGCAATGGGTTTTTCACGGATACGATTCTCCGTACACTTGGCATTCAGCTCGTGGACGGCCGCATGCCGGGGTTTGCCGCCATTCTGGGTGCGGCCCCGGATAGCAAAACCGCGGTCAAGATCGTCCGTGAGTTCCAAAAGCGCAGCATCATGGTATTCGTCGGCTCCTCTTCCGGCGGCGTGAGCATCATCGACCAGTTGCTCGCGGAGAAAGTGCAGATGGGTTGGGACTCCTACATCGTCCCCTATGGGCGCGATACCCTGAGTGCCATCTATCCCCTGAGCTGGGCCATTCGCGGCGCGCTGACCTTTGGCGGCCTGAAAGCCGGGCAGGCCCGCAAGTGCCTGGAGTACTGCAAGAACCGTGTGTTTGCCTTCGGTGTGACGCTGGGCGAAGTGGATGATCTGAAGTACGCCACCGGAGCCGGCGCGATCAACATGGGGTTCCCGATCATTGCCGACACGGCCATCCCGGAGATTCTGCCCACCGGTATCTGCACCTACGAGCATGTCGTCCACGAACTGAATCACGAACGCCTCGTTCCCCGCTGCATCGAAGTGCGCGGCGTCAAGGTGTCCGTCTCGCAGATCGACATTCCGGTCTCCTATTCCGCCGCCTTCGAGGGTGAACGGGTTCGTCGCGAAGACACACAGGTCGAGTTCGGCGGGAAATACTCAACCGCCTTCGAATTTGTGCACATGCGGGAAATGGACCAAATCGAGGATGGGCGGATTGAACTTATCGGCCCGGATATCGACACGGCGAAACTCGGGGGCGCCATGCCTCTGGGCATCAAGGTGGAAATCGCGGGCCGCGCCATGCACTCCGATTTCGAACCGCTCATCGAGCGTAAGGTGCATGACTTCCTGAATTACGCGATGGGCATCTTCCATATGAGCCAGCGCGATATCATCTGGATCCGGATCAGCAAGGACGCTTACGCAAGCGGGTTCAGGCTGAAGCACTTTGGCACCGTCATCCACGCCCAGATTCACAACCTATACAGCAAGATTGTCGACAAGGTGCAGGTGACGCTGATCACCGACCAGGTTCAGGTGGAGGCGGCGCTGAAGGAAGCCCGCAAGTCCTATGCGCAGCGCGACGAACGCATTCTCGGCATGACCGACGAAAGCGTGGACGTGTTCTATTCCTGTTCGCTGTGCCAGTCGTTCGCGCCGAACCACATCTGCGTGATCAGTCCGGAACGCCTTGGACTCTGCGGGGCTGTAAGCTGGCTTGACGGCAAGGTGGGTTACGAGATAGACCCGACCGGCGGTAATCAACCCATCAAAAAGACCCAGGTCATCGACACGAGCAAGGGGCAATGGCAGGAGGTCAACGAATTCGTCTACCGGAGTTCCAACCGGACCATCGAGAAGGTCAGTCTCTATTCTCTCATGGAAGACCCCATGACGTCGTGTGGCTGTTTCGAGTGCATTCTGGCTCTCATTCCGGAAGCCAACGGATTCATGATCGTCAACCGTGAGTTCAGTGGAATGACTCCTTGCGGCATGAAGTTCTCCACGCTGGCCGGATCGGTCGGTGGCGGTAACCAGACGCCCGGCTTCCTGGGCGTGGGCCGTCTCTACGTGCTGAGCAAGAAATTCATCGCGGCCGACGGCGGGCTCAAACGGTTGCTGTGGATGCCCAAGGAACTCAAGGAGTTCTACCGTGACCGGTTCAGTACCCGGGCCACGGAGGTCGGCGTGCCGAATCTGTTGGACCTGATTGCGGATGAAACTGTGGCCACGACAGGCGAGGAACTGGTGGCGCACCTTGAAAAGGTGGGGCATCCGGCCCTGGGAATGAACGCGTTGCTGTAAATTAAACCAAACAAGATCGAACGGGAGGCTGATTATGGCTTTGAAAGCGCTGGATATCTTTAAATTGTTGCCCAAGACAAATTGCAAGAAATGCGGGTCTCCCACATGTCTGGCGTTTGCCATGAAACTCGCCCAGAAACAGGCGAGCCTTGACCAGTGTCCTGATGTCAGTGAGGCGTCCAAGGTTGAACTGGCAGGCGCTTCCGCACCGCCGATCCGGCTGGTTGCCATCGGGGTCGGGCCGGGCAAGCTCGAGATCGGCAACGAAACCGTCATGTTCCGGCACGAGGAGTCCTTCTATCACGCTCCCGGCAT
>JBAXWO010000569.1:0-2383 GCA_037128375.1 bacterium | reverse complement strand
GGGTAGTTCCCGGAATCTCATAGCTCTGGATACCTATGACGGGCCTGTTGAAGATTCGGCAGTGGAACGTGTGGATAGTTCACCTTTGTCAAATGGTGTCTACCGGATTTGGACACAATGCCAGAAGGATCAAGGCACCTGGGGCACCAATGTTGCATCCACGTACATTGTCTACTCCGATGGGCCAGTTGAAACGCCCTATGTGAGGCGGATTATTGGGGCTGAGTACTTCTGGGATAATTCTCCGAGCCCCGGATTTGCTCATCCTCTCGCGCTCGTTGCCGATTCAGGCGCCCACGGGGACCTTGCACGCGTGGATTCAAGTTCCATTGCTTCTGGGGAGGTTGCCCCTGGTACTCATGTGCTCGGCATTCGGTTCCAGGATAAGACGAAGGCCTGGGGTGCGCCAATCTACTACACCATTGTGGTTGAAACAGAGGAACAACCTCTCAACCTACTGAACCTGCACCAGGAGTCGAACATCGGCGACCCGACATTGGAATATGATTCGCAACACCCTGCCAACACGTTCATCAGCCTGAGCGTGCCGGAGACATACTCCTACTTGGGGACGTGGTGGGCCATCAGTGGGTGGATCGGTGTCGGGGATGTGCCAGGCAACGGCGAAAGTAACTCCGTGTCGTTTGTTCTCAACCAAGCTTCCGATATCACTTGGATTTGGGTACAGGACGTGGAGGTCTACTCCTATTCTGAACACGGAGAGGTATCCGGAAACGGCGACTGGGGCTGGTACCCCGAATGGAAGACGGGTTACGGACTCTACAAGGTGACATCGAATGTCACGTTGTCAGTTTCCAACACGATTCCTGTCAGGGCGGGCGAACGATTTGCGTGTACGGGCTTTGTCGGGACCGGCAACGCGCCGACAGCCGGATACTCGAATGCTGTTAGCTTCGTGGCAAAGTCCGCCAAATCGGAGGTGTCATGGTTGTGGAACCGCCAATACACGTTGACCGCGAACACAGTCGGCCAAGGGCGAGTATTCGGCAACTGGGGCTGGTATGGAACCGGTACGGTCGCGCAAGTGACGGCGGTGCCGGATTCTGGCTGGGCTTTCGAACGGTGGGATGGCGATGTAACCGGCACGAATCCCACGATGACCTTCACAATGAGCGCTCCCCGTCAGGTCACTGCGGTCTTCGCGAATCCCTCCCGTTGGCGTCTGGATGTCGTTGATCCCATTACTGCCGTCACCAATCTTGTCGGCAGGTATGCCGACGGCTCTTCAGTTACGGCGGCCTTCTCCCGCTTGACACCGTTGGACGTCGGCAGTCGGTTTGTGGTCACGGGATGGACCGGGTCGGGGAGTGTACCGCTAACGGGCAATACAAACACGACAGCATTCACTATCACGGCTGACAGTCTGGTGGCCTGGCAAGGGGTGCTACAGCATCTGGTGAGTGCGGAGTCGATCCCCGCCAATCTCGGGACAGTCATTGTTACGGGGAACAAGACAGCGGAAGGGCCAGGATGGTTCGATCAGGGGGTGATCACTGTCTCCAATTCCGCATTCGTGGGTGCGCACTTCCTTTCGTATGAACGGGATATGCGTGGTGCTCCAACTACGACACAGAGGATTCTTTCCGGTCCTCTGGACGTGGCAGGCCTTTTCAGACTGGATCGTACCGTTGGCGACTTCCTGACGTTGGCCGGTGGAACCCTCAACAGTCCGAATACGAATGTCCCCGGCTTTGAGGCCACACTCGCGTCGTTCGCAATGAAGAAGACAGAAGTTACTCATGCGGAATTTGCTGACTACCTGAACGAAGCCTTGACGTACCGGACAATTGAACTATCCGGCACAAATTCGGTGGTCGGACGCCCACCGGCCCGACCCTTCGCGACGGGGCTCTGGGCCTCGTTTTACGAGAACAATGCGGCAACAGGTGCCGTCACATCCACCCGCATGCTTACGAACACCGTGGCGTCAGGTGATTTTGTAGGCAGTGCGGCGTTCTCTCCGCAAATATCACTGGTACTTAGTAACGGGATCAGCGGTGACATCACTGGCCAAATCTATGTGCCGGGCGACGGCCCTGTTGTGTTCCGCACGACCGTGACGGGAACATATTCGATGGCTCTGGCCGGAAACGGTGTTTTCACTAACGCCACAGGTGTTCAGACCGTTACTAACGGGCTCGGTTATGGCTGGCTCGATGTGAGTTTCAGACTTCTGAATGGGGGCAGCAATCCTGTCTTCCGCCTTGAGTGGCTGTACGGCACCAACACAGCCTTTGCGTCGGTGCCGGTGGCCCACATGAGGCACGAGGCACGGGCGGCAAATTCGATGGTCGCGCTGGCCGAAATGGAAGTCGGCAATCCGTTGCCGGCCCAGTCAGCCTTGATCGGAGCCAACGCAGTC
>JBAXWO010000568.1:0-2384 GCA_037128375.1 bacterium | reverse complement strand
CCCTCTTTGCCTTACTCCTTCGCTCGCTTCTGATCTGAATCCTTATTCTCACTTCTTCCCCATCCCCCGCGCCACCTCGCCGGCCAGGCTCAACAGTTTAGCGTCCTCTTCGGCACCGGGCATGTCGCGGATGGTGAACCAGTTCATAATAAAGGCATTGCTGCGCGCTTCCAGGGCCTGCTCGGCTTTCTTCTGGAGTTCCGGACTGAGCTTCTTCTCCTGGATCGCCCGCTCGATGAAGATCAGCGCCTCGGCCAGTTGCACGCCCTCGCGGAACATCTCAAAGCGCTCGGTCGCCACCGGGCCGTCCGGGCCGGGATAAAGCAAGGCGTTGAAGGTGAACACCGGTCCTGACGGATACTCAACTCCCGGCGCCGTAGTGTACCAGCCTTTCTGTTGCTCGAACGGAACGAGATCCGCCCCGAAATCGCTGATGCCGTCACGGCCGGACATGACGATGTCCTCGCCGACCCGGCGATACGTGCTCAATAGCGAGTTGGCATTCCAGTTCCAGCGATAGGTGTTGCAGAGGACCTCGGCCTGGGGCTTCAGCAGTTCGCGATAGCCGCGGACGGCGGGGAACCCGTAATCGTAGCACGTGCTGGCGTAGCGGATCTTTATCCAGGGATCGCTCACTGGATGGTTGCGCTTCATGTTATGTGTCACGCACGCCCATACGGCCTCCGGCCAGACTGTTTTGGCCAGTTCGGTGAATTCCTCGGGTGGCGGGTTCTGATTGGCCACCCAACCCAGTGCGGTAACATCCAGCCAGCCGCGGGCCTTGATCCTCTTCAGGACTTCCGCGAAGACCGGACGCCAGAACGCGGTGGCCTCGTCGGTGTCGAACGCCGGCTGCGAGATGCGCTCGATCTTGTTCGTCGCCGAGTCGAGCAGCGGCGCCGACGGCCGCGGCGGCTTCCCCCCCCCATTGGTCTCATTCCAGACGTTCAGGCGCAACGGCAGCGGCGTGCCGACGCTCTTGGCGACCATGTCCAGGTACTTGTCGACCACCGTGAAGTCTGGCTTGGCGCTGCCATCGGGCTGTTTAACCCAGCGGAGCACCTCTACATTCGGCGAGAGCGGGTATATCCCGGACTGACTCAGGTTCAGATACACCTGCCGCGAGCCGACCTCGGCCATGAGCGCGTGCGACTGGCCCATCAGTTCGAAATGCCGGTCCGACCAGAGCGGCACGTCGTAGTGGCGCGCCAGTGCGTCATCCGCATGGTACGCCATGTTATGCATGCGAAAATCCTTGGGATCCGGCATGAGCCAATCACAAACGCTGACGCGCAGGGGCACGTTGGTGGGCGGCAGCCCCTCGGCGCTGACCGTAACCTGCCCTTCGTACACTCCCGGCTTGGCGTCTTTGGGAACCCGCACGGTGAACCACAGAGGCGCCACGGCGCCAGCCACCAGGTTGCTTCTTGAAATGGGGCCGATCCCGTAACCTTCCCGTGTATTCGGAGGCTCCTGGACCACCGGGATTTCCGCCGGAATCGCATCGAGCAGACCGTCATAACGGTGGGGCGATGTCCAGGACTTGTCCGGACCGGCTGCCACGGCGTAGCGCACGCGGATAGAGGAGGCGGGGAGCTTGGCGGCATTCCCTGTGGGGCCGCCGCTTGACGGCGGACGGCGGCCTTCGACAAGCGAAGGCCCTACAAAAGCCAAGTCCGTCACACTCGCCTTCAGTCCTTTGATCGGCTGATCCGAATCCACCACGAGCCGGCCGGAGAAGACGCTGTTCCGCGCCGCATGGATCACGATCGGCTGCAGGCTCTCCCACGGATCGCCGTAGTCGAAGGCGGTGACGGTATCGGCCACCCCGAGGTTCCGCACGCGTATGCCGGCTGGCCGTTTGACATTGGCCACGACGGCGCCGGCCGGCGACAGCGTCAACTGCGCGCGGCGCAAGCCGATCGGCGCCCAGGGCCAGCCGATGCCATCCTGTCCAAACGTGATGTGGAGCATGTTGTAGCAGGGCGCTGTATGCACTTCGACGGCCAAGACGTTCACCCCCGGTTTCAGCAGGGCCGCGGGAAGCGCCACCCCCCGCGCGCTCCGCTCGCGCAGAGCCAACCGCCTGGCGTTTTCCTCTTTGTCGGCGTATTGCTCGTCCCCGAATCCCAGCAGGATGCCGGGTTTTCGGTTGGGCGTGATAAAGGCTTCCGTCGGATAATCTTCGGCCAAGGCCAGCAGATCCGGTTTGTCACCGGCCACGTGGCGTCGAACCACCTCCTTACCATTGAGATAGACCACCACGCCGCCCCAGTAGTCCAGCGAGAGCGTGCAGGACTTCACCTGCGCCGGGTCCTTCACTTCGAACCGGCCCCGCAAGAGCACCGTCGCTGTGCCGCCTTCCCGTCTCTGAGGACGGGCCC
>JBAXWO010000567.1:0-2385 GCA_037128375.1 bacterium | reverse complement strand
GCTCGGCCGTTCGGGCCGTGGGTGCGGGACGCACCCCGAGCGGAGCGAGAGGCTGAACGGGCGCGCGGCAGGCGAAAGGAAAAGGGGTATGGGGCGAAGCCCCATCGAATTTTGAAACGGGGCGGGCGCTGATATGCAACTCTCATTTTTCGCGATACCGGCCCGCGGCGACGCCGGCAGGCAGGAGGATCTGAACGGCTTTCTCAGGTCGCACCGCGTCCTTGCCGTGCATAGGGAGTTCGTCGGTCAGGGTGAAAACTCCTTCTGGGCGCTTTCGGTCGAGTACCTGGAGGGCCCGGCTCCGTCCGGTCCGGGTACGGGTGACGGACGTGGCGGAAAGCCGCCTAAGGTGGACTACAAGGAGGTGCTCAGTCCCGCAGACTTCGCGCTGTTCGCCAAGCTCCGGGACTGGCGCAAGGCGGCGGCCGACCGGGAGGGCGTGCCGGTCTACGCGGTCCTGACCAACGAGCAGTTGGCGGCCATCGCCGTCAAGCGCCCCGACTCCGTAGCCCGGCTGCGGGAGATCGAAGGGGTGGGCGATGCCAAGGCGGGAAAATACGGCGCGGGCGCGCTTGCGGTTGTTTGCGAAAATGGAGGGACGCCCCCCGTGTCGTCCGAAACCGATGAAACGCGCCGGTAATCTCTATCCGCTCATCGCCGAGCCTGATAACCTGCGGCTGGCGTTTCTCAAGGCCGTCCGGGGCAAGCGGGGCAAGGACGAGGTTAGGGCCTACGGCGCCTGCTTGGACGAAAACCTTCTTTTGTTGCGCGAACAGTTGCTGACGCATCGGCCGGATATCGGTCACTATAGTTTTTTCACCGTATACGATCCCAAGGAGCGGGTCATCTGCGCGGCGTCGTTCCCCGAACGCGTGTTGCACCATGCAGTGATGAATGTCTGCGAACCGGTGCTGGAGCGGTACGCGATCCACGACTCCTATGCCTGCCGCACGGGCAAGGGGATGCACGCGGCCGTGCGCCGGGCGCAAGAGTTTTCGCGCATGCATCCGTGGTATCTCAAACTCGATGTCCGCAAGTACTTCGATTCGATCGACCATGTCACGATGCGCGGCCTTTTATCCCGCCGCCTCAAAGACGGCGATCTGCTGACGCTCTTCGGCCGCATTCTTTCAA
This sequence comes from bacterium, assembly GCA_037128375.1. Lineage (GTDB taxonomy): Bacteria > Verrucomicrobiota > Kiritimatiellia > CAIKKV01 > CAITUY01 > CAMBRF01. The sequence goes on along the minus strand of JBAXWO010000567.1, from coordinate 1,251 downwards.
CCTATGAAACAACGCCGGGCAGGGGTCTGCCCATCGGCAACCTGATTTCGCAACATCTGGCCAACTTCTATCTCGGCCATCTCGATCACTGGGTCAAGGAAACGCTGCGCGTGCGGGGCTACGTTCGTTACATGGACGACTTCGTGCTCTGGGAGGAAACCAAGGAGCCGCTGCAAATCCACCTCCGCGCAATCCGAGGTTTTTTGTCGTCGGAATTGGGTCTGGAACTGAAAGAGAACGTCCAGATTAACCGTTGCGCCCGCGGCTTGCCATTCCTGGGCTACCGTGTGTATCCCAACCACCTGGCTCTCGGGCCGCGTGCCCGGCAACGCTTCGCGAGGAGGTTACGAGGGTATGAGGCTGAGTGGAGGGATGGCGCATGGAGCGAATCCGACCTGGCCCGTCACATGGAGGCGCTGCTGTCTTACGTGCGCTTCGCGGACACGGTCGCGCTGCGGCGGCGAATCGTTGACTGTTACAGCACGGCTTCCTGAATAAGAGAGGAGATTCATTCGGCAATAAGCAATCTCAAATCCAAAATCCTTTGGGGTTTCGTCCGCAGGGCTCGAACCGCGTGATCCGCGGCGGCAGTTGGAACAACAACGCCAACAACTGCCGAGTGGCCAATCGGAACAACAACTGGCCTGATAACAGGAACAACAACATTGGCTTTCGTGCTGTTCGCCCCCCAGCTCACCGGGCCTGCCTGACGGCGGCCCGCTGACCCGGACGGAATCCCGTTCCCGCGCAAGCGGGACGAAAACCGAAGGCGCCGCCAGGGTTGGTAGCCATGCCAGATCGCATGGCGAAGGCTCCGGCGGCGCCGCTTTTTGCTTGGCGGGGAGTTGCCGCGTTGCCGCGTCACCGCGCGTCGCCGACCACAGTCCACCTATTTTTGCGGCCTGCACCCGTCACGCGGCCTTATTGTCCCCGGTGTTTCGCTTACGAAACCGCTTGGCGTAGACCTCGGCCCCGAAGATCGTCAACGCCCAGCACACCCACGTCCGCCACGAGGTTAATGCCAGCGTCTCGGTCACGATCCACTTCCAGGCGATAACCACGAGGACGGCAAAGGTCATCGTGCAGCCCAACCATCGGACCACGCGCCTCCCCATCCCCACAAGTACCGCCCACATGGCTTTCACATGTAATCCCTTCTCATTGGCCATCGCCGCTCGGCAACCGCACGCACGCCTCTTTTACGGCCCCAGCAGCACCCAGTCGTTGGTTCCGCCCCCGAACGCCTTGTAC
>JBAXWO010000566.1:0-2386 GCA_037128375.1 bacterium | reverse complement strand
TGGAACTGTCATTATGCAATTCGCCCGTGAACCGGTGGACCAGCAGCGAGGGGATAAAAAGGAAGGCTTCCATTTTATCCAGAATCTCGGGCCGGTTTTGTTTGAGCCAGATAAAGTAATAGAGGGTGTTGAAACTGAAATTCTGAAGCCCCGTGATCTCGTACAAGCGTTCCAGGGGGATATACCGGTCGACATTCTTTGCCAAGGGTAAAGTGCGCTGGCACTGCCAGGATATCACGGGATAAAGCTGGTTCCCGTTTTTATCCACCGGGGCTCCGTTGACCCCGAAGGTGGTGACGGTAACCGCGGCAATATCCTTGCCGTCCACCTGCTTCAGCACGTGCTGAACGCAAACGACCAGCTTCCGCCATATCTCATCAATATCCCAGATCAGGCCGCCTTCAAAATGAGGATCCGGGCATGTCTGATTTGGGATGGAGTGGATGGCCGCAATCCGGCCACGATCATCCACGGCAACCGCCCTGACATTGGTGGCGCCGCAATCCAGGACTAAGGCGAGTTTCTTCATCACCATTACCTGTAAAGCGGGCCGTAATTGCGGCAGGCCCTGTAGTCCGATCCTTCCGGATCGGAGCCATGGGCGCTCCAGGCGCTGGGTCTGAAGAGTTTGCTGTCATCCACGTTGTGCATGTTCACGGGGATCCGCAGCATGGCGGCCAGTGAAATGAGATCGGCGCCAATGTGCCCATAGCTTGAAGCGCAGTGATTTGCCCCCCAGTTGGCCATGACCGAGTAGACATCCTTGAAGGCTCCCTTACCGGTGAGCGTCGGAGCAAACCAGGTGGTCGGCCAACTCGGGTTTGTCCTTCCGGCCAGGATGCCGTTCACTTCGTCGGACAGTTCCACCGTATACCCTTCGGCGATCTGGAGAACCGGGCCGAGACCTTTGACAAGGTTGATTCTTGTGACCGTAATCGGCATGCCCCCACGGGTCAGGAATTCGGACGAGAAGCCGCCTCCGGGGAAATACTCCCTGACAGCGGGGCACCAGGTTGTCGCCGCGAGGCATTGGTCAACCTCAGCCTTGGTGATGTCCCAGAAAGGCTTGATGCCGGGCTTTCCATCGATCTCCTGCTGCGCGGAGAAGTCCAGGGCCGAAGCGCCTGAATTGATCAAATGGATCAGGCCGTTCGCGGCCAGACCTGCGGGCTTCTTGCCCGTTACGCGTTCCATGGCCTCGGGGCTCCAGTAAGTCCGGATGTCCGAGAACATTTGGGCGGTATTGGTCAGGAGGTAACCGAAAAGCATGACCACGCCGTTCAGGGCGTCATTCTCCGTCGCGACCAGGTAGGGGCTTCTCCTTCCGTTCCAGTCAAATGAAGAACAAAGGATGGCCTCGAGGAAGTCGCCATTGGGCTGGTAGTCCGTCCATTGACGCTGTCCCTGGAACCCCGCCAGAATGGCGTTATGACCGAGTGCCTCTTCGCCAAAGCCCATGGCCTGCAGTTTCGGATTTCCCACCATCAAGTCGCGGGCGATGATCGCCATTTTGACAACTTTTTGCCATTCGGATTCCTTTTCCGCCGGCGTTTTCGCCTTTGAATTGTAATCCTTGCCTTCTTTGCAGTTCTTCTTCACCCATTTCAGGGCCCGCTCGTATTCTTCGGAGTCGAAGATTCCCTGATCCATCCGGCGGAGAAATTCCGTGCAGTCAATAGACTCATTGCGCATACCCAGATAATCCTGGAAGAAATCAGCGTCAACAATGGAACCGGCTATGCCCATCGAAACGGATCCCATGGAGAGGTAGGATTTTCCCTTCATGAGAGAAACGGCCAAGCCGGCCTTAATGAAGCGGAGGATCTTTTCTTTTACATCCGACGGAATCGTGCTATCGCCCGCATCCTGAACGTCGCGACCGTAAATACCGAAAGCGGGAAGGCCTTTCTGGTTATGGCCAGCCAGAACGGCGGCAAGGTATACGGCGCCGGGACGCTCGGTGCCATTGAACCCCCAGACCGCCTTGGGTATTTGAGGGTTCATGTCCATGGTCTCGCTGCCATAGCACCAGCAGGGCGTGACGGTCAGCGATACGCCGACGTTCTCGCGCCGGAATTTGTCCTCGCAGGCGGCGGCTTCGGTTACCCCGCCGATACAGGTATCGGCAATAATGCATTCCACCTTGGTGCCGTCGGGATACTTCAGGTTCGAGGAAATTAATTTGGCAGCGGATTTCGCCATGTTCATGGTTTGAACTTCGAGAGACTCCCTCACTCCGCCCAAACGCCCGTCGATCGTTGGCCTGATTCCAATTTTCGGATACATCTTCTACTCCTATGTGTGATTAGGGCGATAGGTTACGTTTATTGGCCGTTTTGTCAAGCAGGCGCCGTCATTGGGAGGATTTGGATGCCGATGGACCGCC
>JBAXWO010000565.1:0-2389 GCA_037128375.1 bacterium | reverse complement strand
TTGAAGTGGTGACACTTATGCGCGGAGCCACACCGCGCGCATGCGTAGATTTATAAACTTCACTCACCTTCTCCTATTGAACCAATAGTTCATGAGCGGAGCAATCCGTTCGCAGTAGAAATCGCGGGCAAGTGTCTGCGTGATGCGACTGAATCATGCCGGATTCGGGCGTCCATTTTTCTGAAAACGGCAGCAATCACGGGAGCGGGAGCTCCAGTGTCCTCGTCGAGGGAATTACAAGAAAGGAGGGTATTCCATGATGTTCCGCTAACGCGGAAGAAGGTGTTTGTGAGGGAAATATGTTGGAAATTGAAAATGTACGAAAACAACAGTGAGAAGAAAGGTGATGATTATGAATAAGTTCATAGGAGTTGGAACATTGCCGCGCAGCGGCACGTTGAATGGAAACGAGAAGAAGGTCCTCAGGTTTACGCTGGCCACAAAGAATGGTCATGGTGGAAAGGACAAGAAGTCTTACAAAGCCTTTGTACCCTGCGTGGTGTTCAGGCCGTCCGAACCCGCCATTAGTCTGCTAACTGGGGATCCGAAAGGTGTGCTGATCGGGCTGGAAGGCCGGGTTAACACGTCCAAGTTCGAGACCAAGGATGGGCAGACCAAGTACAGCACAGAGGTGATTGTGGATGAACGCAGCCTTGAAGTGCTGGAATTGCAGGGAATTGTTGAAGCGTCGGGTGATGAAAATGGATCGGAGTGGTGATGAGAAAACCAGAATACCGGGCAATCTCGTTTATGTGCGAATTGCCTGTGGCACGCGATGGAACCACCATGATCCGCACTCCAGAGGATACCTGGGTTGAGTGCCGGGAAATGCGTGATCTGGGACAGGAGACCTTTGTGGTACTGGCCTTGAACACGCGAAATCGTCTACTGGATAAGCGGATGATCGGTATGGGCGTGGTAGATTCCTGCCTGGTTCATGCACGGGAAGTCTTTCGGCGGGCGATCAGCGAAAGCGCGTCGGCCGTCATTCTCGTGCACAACCATCCATCTGGCGATCCCTCCCCTAGTGCGGAAGACGTCAAGCTCACCAAGCAGATGATTCAGGGCGGACAGATTCTTGGCATCAAAGTGTTGGACCATGTCATCGTTGGGCGAAAGCACAGCGACAACATGGCGACGGTCAGCCGGGAATTCCTGTCCATGCGTGAATCGGGACTGTGCGAGTTCGACTGAACCGCACGCTGTAGCAACCGTGCAACGCGGTTGCCTGAGAAAAGAACTGAACCCACCCAAAAACATTCATGGCAGAGCTCTGCCATGATGGCGGCGTTTTGTCATGAAGGGATGGGCGGTTTCAGAATAAACCACGGAATAAACTTTATTCAGTTCTATTCCATTCAGGATAAAGGGCAGGCAAGGCAGTTCAGCGGTTCTTAGGGCGGCTGGCTGCCTTTCTTGTTTAAGGGAGGAGACGAATCGGAAATGAGAGATCGTTACGGGTTTCTGGATTTGAAGCCCAGAGAGATCGAGGATTCGGGGTGGATCTATGCCTACGGCGTGTATTATCCGCGCCATCAGGCGGTAAGGCACCAGCTTTCAAGTTGGAGCCGGGCGGTCATTCTGGCCAAACGCGGGGCAATGGAAATCATTGACCGTTTTGGCGGGCTGATTGCCGGCATGGACGCGCTGGAACGAAAGCTCTGCGACATGGTTCGCCCGGGCGTGAACTACCCCGAGATCCATCTCGCGGCACACCGCCTGATCGGAGAACTGCTGGCCGCGGAGCGCATCGTCCTGTGCTCCGCGGAGGCGGCGGTGGAGACCGGCCTGACGAGCGTGTTCTTCCCGCACGGCATAGGCCACCTGCTCGGCCTGCAGGTGCACGACATCGGCGGCCACCAGACGGCAGCGACCGGCGGCACGACCCCACCGTCGGCCGATCACCCGTTCCTGCGCCTGACGCGCACGCTCGAGGCCGGCACGGTCGTGACGATCGAGCCGGGGCTCTACTTTATCGACCTGTTGCTGGCGAAGGCCCGCGCCGACGGCAGGGGCAGGAACATCGACTGGGGGAAGGTCGCCGAGTTCGCGCCGTTCGGCGGCGTGCGTATCGAGGACGACGTCGTCGCCAGCCTCGCGGGCCCGGAGAACCTGACCCGCGCTGCATTCGACGCACCCGCCGCCTGAGGCGGGTCGCCTAAAAAAAGGCCGGGGGGTTACCCCGGCCTACTACTATGGCGACCCGGTGCCACGAGGGACACCGGAAATCGCCGGACTAACCGTTCCCGCTCAGGCCGCGGCCTTCTTGGCGCGCGGCTTCTTGGCGGCCGGTGCCGCCTCGCCGTCAGCGGCCTTCTTGGCCTTCTTCGCGGGCTTCGCCGCTTCCGCCGGCTGCTCGGCCGGAGCCGCGACAGCGGCCTTTTCGGTG
>JBAXWO010000564.1:0-2391 GCA_037128375.1 bacterium | reverse complement strand
GGAATGACAATGCACAAACAACTGATGATGGTGATGGCTGGAATGCTGCTCACGGGTGCGTCGGCATGGGCGGCTGAAAACGATGCCGCTCAACGCCGAACCGACTGGTTCAAGGGCGCGCAGTGGGGCGTCTCCACGCGCTACCTCACGGACGCGGGTATGAGCGCCGAGGAGTGGAACAAGCGCGTGGACGCTTTCGACGTTCCCGGCCTCGTCAAGCAGCTCGAAGCCACCGGCTGCCGTTATTACGTCATCACGCTCGGACAGAACTCCGGCCATTTCTGTTCGCCCAACGCCGCCTACGACAAGTACGCCGGTATTCAGCCCAGCAAGTGCTCCAAACGCGACCTCGTCAAGGATATCCACGCCGCACTCGCGCCCAAAGGCATCAAACTGATGCTGTACCTGCCGTGCCAGGCTCCCAACGCAGACCCCGTCGCGCAGAAAGGCTTCGGCCTGCCTCAAGGCGCCAAGGACCAGCCCATTGACGAAGCCTTCGCGAAGAAGTGGGCGGAGGTCATCCAGGAATGGTCCAAGCGTTACGGCACGAACGTCGTCGGCTGGTGGTTCGACGGCGGGTGGCACTCGCACGGCTTCAACGAAGCCATCGCGCGCAGCTACGCCGATGCAGTCCGTTCCGGCAACCCGGACAGCATCGCCACGTTCAACTCGGGCGTCGGGATGCGGAAAGGGACGGACACCGAAGACTATACGGCGGGGGAGATCGATCGGGACGCCGCCTGGGTTGAATGCGATGGGCGCTGGCTCGACGGCAAGCAATGGCACATGCTCAGTTATCTTGGTTCGTGGTGGGGAGCCGGTCCGCCGCGCTTCCCGGATGAAGCCGTGATCGAGATGACGCGAAACATCATCAAGAATGAGGGCGTGGTGACATGGGACGTTCCCATTCAACTAAGCGGCCTGATCCCGGAGCCTTTCGTCAAACAACTCACGGCTGTGCGCGAGGGCTTGACTAAACCAGCCGCGCCTATCAAGCGTTTGCCGCCGGGAAACCTTGCGTACCGCAATAAGCGCACCAAACTCCTGGACGTTACGGGCACAAAGGAACTTGCTGCCAACGGTGGGAACCTCTGCGCTAAGAACGGTGTCGATGGCGACGCGACGACCCAGGCGCAAGCGAGCGACGAATGGTCCTGGACCTACCATGTGGACCTCGGAGCGGTTCATCCGCTCAACCGCGTCGTCATCGCCTTCGACAAGGACGGCTTTGCCACCGAATACAAGGTGAAACTGTCCGCCGACGGCCTGATCTGGACTACCGTGGCGCACGTGAAGGACGCGACGGGCGGGAAACCAGAGCATACCTTTGCCGCGACGACCGCGCGCTACGTCCGGATCCAGGCCTTGAAACCCGACGGCCCGAACCAGAAAGGCCAGAAGATGGCCGTCTTGGAACTGGAGGTGTATCAAGATCTACTGGGCGGCGAGGGGGTGAAGGAGATGGGAAAGAATTAGGAGGGGGATTGTTCAGTGTTCAGATCGTTGTCGTGATCTTTGTCGAATGGATCGATCATGGTCTCTATCATTATCGCGGTTTTTGCCGCGTGAGTCACGTACCACGTGACAACGTGGTCACGTGATCGACAACGATTGGGACAAGGATTGGGACAAGGATGTGAGATCGGTTGACGATAGACAATAGACAATGGATTTCCCCTTGCAGGCAGCCACTGACCGGAGCGCGACGGCGACCGGAGGCACGGATTCCTACGCCATGCGCGAGCATCTTGCGCCGGGGCGGGTGTGGGAGTGCATGGGTTGGGGAGGGGAGGCCAATCAGAATTCCGGCTTTGCGCCCTCCATCACCTTGCCACTGGGCGTGCTCTGCCAATAGGCGGGATTAGCGTCAGGTTGTGAAAGTCCTGTTCTGTGATACTCTCCCGCTATCAACGTGAATTCCGCATGAGAGGGGCGCGATGAATCAACGTCTTCAAGAAGTGTTGGAATGCAGGTCCGGAAACTATCTACTCCCGTTCTTCTGGCAGCACGGTGAGAGCGAGGCGGTCCTTCGCGAGGAGATGGCCCGTATCCATGAAGCCGCCATCGGTGCGGTCTGCGTGGAGTCGCGCCCACACCCGGACTTCTGCGGTCCGAAATGGTGGCACGACTTGGATATCATCATGGACGAGGCGCGGCGGCGGGACATGAAGGTCTGGGTGCTGGACGATGCCCATTTTCCCACCGGCTTTGCCAATGGCTGGATCCGAGACAAGTTTCCCGAGCACAAGAAGATCTATCTCTCCGAACGACACCTGGACGTCGTGGGCCCGCAGGCTGGCGCCTCGGTCCTGATCGAGCGATGGCTGCGGGCGCCAACGGCGGGCAACGGCTGGCAATTCGCAGCCGAAGACCGGTTGCTGGCCGTGGTGG
>JBAXWO010000563.1:0-2392 GCA_037128375.1 bacterium | reverse complement strand
CAGCGCGACCACACTCACAGCCAAAACCAGCATTCGTTTCATTGAAAAGACCTCCTTTGTTTGCGTCTCCCATGTCTTGCAAATCTGATCACACCCACTCGGCGCATAGCAGCTCCGCTTGAGCGAGCACCGTCTTCACCGCTTCTTCCTGCAAGTCGGGCGGGTAGCCATGCTTGTCGCGGAAGACGCGATTCACACGGGCAATGGCTTGCATGAGCCCGTGCCCCTGCATGGGCTTGTCGGCGTACATGGTGTGCAGGCAGGGGGCATCGAAGCCGGTCAGCCACATGTCGCGCACGATCACGATACGGAACGGGTCCTTGGGGTCCTTGAAGCGGTTCGCCAGTTTGCGGCGCTTGTCCTTATTGCGGATGTGCGGTTGCCAATCCGGGCCGTCGTCGACGCTGCCGGTCATCACCACCTTGACCAGACAGTTCTTGCCCTTCTCGGCTTCGGCGTCGTCGTCCTGGGCGCTGGCCCAGTCGGGCCGCAGCTTGATGAGCGCCTGGTAGAGGTCCACACAGATCCGGCGGCTCATACCAACGATCATCGCCTTGCCGTCCATCGCCTCCGCGCGTTTTTCAAAATGCGTTACCAGATCTGCGGCGATGAGCGCGATGCGTTTCGGGTCACCCACCAAGGCCTCCAACGCGGCCCACTTGGTTTTGAGCTTCTCCTTTTTGGTGAGCTCCTCGCCTTCCGTGATTTCCTCAAACTCCGCGTCGATCTTCGGCAGCGTGGCGGCGTTCAGGCTCAGTTTGGAAATGCGGCTTTCGTAATAGATCGGCACGGTGGCCTTGTCGGCAACGGCACGTTGAATGTCGTAGATGGAAATGTAATCGCCGAAGACCGCCCGCGTATTGGCATCGGTCTTTTCTATCGGGGTGCCGGTGAAGCCGATAAAGGACGCCTGGGGCAACGCATCGCGCATGTGCCGAGCCAGCCCGTCGATCAGGTCGTACTGACTGCGATGCGCCTCGTCCGCGATCACTATAATGTTGCGGCGATCCGACAATGCTTCGTTCCGGAGGTTCGACGCAACATTACCCTCACCCCCGGCCCCTCTCCCAGGGGGAGAGGGGAGATGAGAAGCGACTTCCTCTAATACTGCGTCCGTGTCCTTAAGCAATCGCGCATTGTCAAACCTCAGCACCGTGAGGCCCTGCGACTTCATGAAGGCATCGCGCTTCCGATCATGAACTTGGTTCACGGAGTTGTTGTGTACTTCTCCATCGCACTCGATGACCAGCTTTGCCTCGTGGCAGTAGAAGTCGCAGATGTAGTCGCCGAACTGATGGTTTCTTCGGAATTTCGCATCTCCAAACTGGCGATCTCGTAGCAACTCCCAAAGGAATCCTTCTGCTTCGGTCTGCTTGACTCGGAGTTCCCTCGCTTTCTTCTTCAATCCAGCGAAATCAAACCCACCGCGATAATGTCCTTCGCTCCCTCTCCCTCTGGGAGAGGGCTGGGGTGAGGGTGCCGCAGGCATGAACTTATGAATCGTCGTGAAAATGACCCCACCGCTCGCCCGATTCAAGAGTTCCCGTAACTGGCTTCGGTCCGCCGCTTGAATAGGCGACTGGCCCAGAATGTCGTGGCATCGTTGAAATTGACCGAATAGCTGGTCATCGAGATCATTGCGGTCGGTGAGCACCACCAGTGTCGGGTTTTGCATCGCCGGGTGGCGGATGATGCGCGCCGAATAGAACAGCATGGAAAAGCTCTTGCCGCTGCCCTGGGTGTGCCACACCACGCCCGACCGACGGTCGCCCGGTTTCCCCCCGGGCATACGACCCGCCCAAGCCGTTCCCGGCACCTCTGCCCATTCAGCCCGGCTCCAATCGGGCATGCTGCCCGTCGGCGGAGGCTGGCTGGCGCGCACCGTTTCCTCCACCGCCGCATTCACCGCGTGGAACTGATGGTAGCCCGCGATGATCTTGTGCAGCGCGCCCGAGTCCGGGTCTTCCTCGAAGACGATGAAATGGAGCAGCAGGTCGAGGAACCGCTGCCGGTCGAACACCCCGCGCACCAGCACCTCCAGCTCCAAACTCAGCTTCGCGTTCGTTCCCTCACCCCCAACCCTTCTCCCATTGGGAGAGGGTGGCCGAAGGCCGGGTGAGGGTGGCGGCGAGCCGTCAGGCTCCCGCCATACCTTGAACCACTCCTGATTGGCGGTCAGCGATCCCACCCGGGCCTGTAGGCCGTCGCTCACCACCAGCGCCGCGTTGTAATGCAGCAGCGCGGGAATCTCCGCTTTGTAGGTTTGGAGCTGCGCGTAGGCGCTCCAGATCGTCGCGTCCTCATCCGCCGCGTTCTTCAGCTCGATCAGCCCCAGTGGCAGTCCGTTGACGAATACCACGATGTCCGGCCGGCGGTTGTGCTGACCCTCGAT
>JBAXWO010000562.1:0-2393 GCA_037128375.1 bacterium | reverse complement strand
CATGAAAACATACCCCTGCACGGAGGCCTTTTCACCGGGCAGGTTGCTCTCCAGGACGAAGTACTGCAGCGCTTTTCCATGGGCAAGCGCGCATCGCTGTTCTAACGATCCGCCTTGACCCGCCGCCGCGCGCGAGAAGGCCAGGAACGCCTGCTGGGCTTCTTCCGTTCCCTCGCGGCGTAGAAGCAGGCCTGCGGCCAGTACGAACGCAACGAGGCCGAACAGGATATAGCCGGTGGGACCGGCCAGGTGCCGGTCGTGTTGAGGGGCAGAGCCCACGCCGGTGCTTCCCGCCAGGGGCCGGAGTGCAATCAGGTTGGTCAGAAGCAGAAGCGCCAGCAGGGCGAGTCCATAAATAGTTCCGAAGACCGGTATCAACAGCAGACCGGTCACCAGCCCGCCCACCGCCCCTCCTATATGGTCAGCGGCTTCGATCCCTGCGCCGGCGGTGTCGTGCGGCAGCCCCGCAGCCTTCAGGTGTCTGGCGGCGACAGGAACATAAACCCCTCCCAGCAGGCCGCTCAGGGCGAAAGCGGCCGCGAAAACCGCCTGACCGACCTTCGCTCCGAGAAGCGTCATGCCGCCGTAAAGAATAACCTGAAGCAGTATGGCGTAGACCGGAAGCCAGGCGGATCTCCGCGTCGAGCCGGCCAGCAGGCGTGCGGAGGCGGCACTGCCCGCGGCGAGTCCGAGCATATAAATGGCCGAAAGCAGTCCCACGTGGAGGAAGATGGAGCCGAAGGCCGACTGGTACAGGTACATCAGCACAATGATGCCCCCCATGCCCGCAGCCCCGGTGGTGAAGACTAGCGTGTAGCTGTCGAAGAGGGAGGGGGAGCCGTCCAGTGCCGCGTCCCGTGCGCCGCGGTGGTTCAGGTGGAAGAGGGTCCTGAGGAGAGAAAACAAAAGAAGGCCCACCGGCACCACAAAGAATCCACGGAGGGCAAACGTCCTGATGAACTTTCCCAACCAGGCGGCTCCACCGGACTCGCGCGCGGCGAACAGCAGTTCGTGCAACAAGGCCTTGGGGGCCCGCTCCGTGTTAAGCAGCAGTCCTTTGGCCGCGCCGTCCCCGGCCTTCTCGTAGCCGTTCGACTGGTACTCGTTTCGTTGCGGCGAATACAGCGACATCAGGCCGGCGGGGGGATACAACCGGTCGGCTCCCTCGATCGCCGCAAAACGATCCCGGAGTACGGCGGGGGCGGTTGTCAGGCCAGGGCTGTCGTAGGCGACCAGCCAACTCTCTTCACCGGGTTTGATCACGCTGTACGCAAAAACGGCCCGCAAGGTGTGGAAAACCGTTGCGCCGGTGTTCACGCGCTCTTCGCTCATATAGTTCGCGCCGGCGGCGAATCGCACGCCGATCGCTCCGGCTGGATTGAGGTGGGCTTTTACCTGGAGGAAGAACTCGCGCGTGAAGTAGTGGTTGAGCGCCAGAGTGGTCGCATCAGGGAAGTTGAGGATGATCATGTCGTACTTTGCGCGGGACTGAACCAACCAGCGGCGGATATCACCTGCGGGCGTCTCAAGACGCTCAAGACCCGAGGTGAATCGCCGGGGTAGCACACGTCTCAACTGCGGGGGATAGGCGGGGTCAGGATCGAGCCAGGTGACCGCATCGACTTGCGGCAACGCCAGCAGGCGCCGACAGATTGAAAAAGTTCCCCGTCCGGCCACCAGGAAACGGCGCGCCTCCGGCCGCTGGGCGAGGTGGATCGCGATGACTTCGGAGGCATGTTCCGTGTCGGGAATGGTATCCGTGACGGTTTCCCACGATACCACACTGAATTGACCGCTGTATTCCCCGTAGAGGTACTTCGTCTCCGGTGTTGTGAAACTGCCCTGGAGGGTTTCCGGCGGCAAGAGCCGTCGCCAAGTGAGCAGGTTGTTGTAACGTTCCCAGCGCCCGGAGGTCCCCGTGAACAGTGCCGTCGCGATGGTGAGCACGGGGATGGCGGCGGCCATGTACGACCGCTTCCTCCCAAGGAGGTAGGCAGCCGGTGCCAGAGCCACAAGCAGAGCGGCCCCCAGGACAAGCGTTTCGGCGGCCAGCCCCCGCGACAACAGATACGTGACCGTGGTTCCTCCGGCGAAACTGCCGACACACTCCCAGATGTACACCTTCGCCACAGGCGTGCCACTCCGTGTGCCCAGCCATCGGCAGCCCAAGGTGAAAAGCATGCCTGTGCAGAGGCTCACGGGCGCATTGGCCAGGAAAGTGACCGGAAGCATGGTGAATAAAGGAAAAATCTCATAACGCTGGACGCCGGTGATCTCGCGGGCGCTGCTGATCAACCACCACTGGAGCACGAATGCGGGCAGGTAGAGAAGCGGAAGAAATTCGAAGCGTTCGGTCAGGACCTGCACCACCGGCAGGCGCGAACGCGCACAGA
>JBAXWO010000561.1:0-2393 GCA_037128375.1 bacterium | reverse complement strand
CGGACGATGGACCGTCCCCGCTCCCGGCCGTCACAACGTTCTCAACGCCCTGGCGAGCATTGCCGTCGGACTGGAACTGGGACTTACCCTGGAGGAGACGTGCAACGGCCTCGGGAAAGTCTGCCTTCCCCGGCGCCGTTTCGATCGTCTCGTGGACCGGGACGATGTGATTGTCGTATCCGACTATGCACACCACCCCTCGGAGATCACCGCGCTGGTCCAGGCGGCGGAGCACTTGCACCGTACCCGGATCCTGGGCGTCTTTCAGCCGCATCGCTATTCGCGCACCCTGGCCCTCGGTCCGGATTTCCCGGCCTCCTTCAAGGGCTTGCAGGAGGTGGTGCTGGTTCCGGTGTATGCGGCCTCCGAGCAACCCCTGCCTGGCGGATCGATCTGGGATCTGTACGGTCACTGCAGGCGTCAGACCGAACTCAATGTGTCCGTGGCGGGGTCACTCCGCCAGGCGTGGGACTACCTTCTCGGGCAATTGCGCCTCGGGGATCTCCTGCTGGTCATCGGCGCAGGCGACGTGGAGCGGATCGGCGGTTGGGCACGCACCGAGCTGCAGCAGACCCGCGTGGAAGCATTGGGCACATTGCTCGGCCAAGCCATCCGGCAGGTCACACTCGATTCCACACTCATCAAGGGGCAGGAGCCTCTGGCCGGAAAAACCACGCTGGGCGTGGGTGGCAGGGCCGATCTCTGGATGGAACTCGGTTCGGAACAGGACCTTGCCAAGGTGCTCGAGTGGACCCGGTCGGAGGGCATCGCGTTCCAGGTGCTGGGTGGCGGCAGCAATGTCCTGGTCAGCGATCTAGGGGTGCGCGGGGTTGTGGCACGTTTAAGCGGGCCGACGTTCCGGCAGATGGAGGAGCGCGAAGGCGTGGTGGTGGCGGGCGCTGGAGTTCCTCTGGCCAGGCTGCTGGCCTGGGCCGAGGAACATTCCCGGGCCGGCCTGGAATACCTGGAGGGCATTCCCGCCACCGTCGGGGGAGCGCTGCGGGACAACGCCGGTGCCTTTGGCCACGCCATCGGGGATCACGTCGCCTGGGTGCGCGGCATCGACCGGGAGGGATCTCCCTGCACCCTGCCACAGGAACTTCTGGACTTCGGCTATCGGCGTTGCCCCCGCCTGCGGGATCTGGTCGTAGTCGAAGCCGCGTTCATCCTTGAACCGGGCGATCGGTCGGCGATCCAGCGGGTCCGCAACGAGATTGCCGCCAAACGCAACTGGATGAAAAGCATTCATTCAGCCGGGTCCGTGTTTAAAAACCCCCGGGGCGACTTTGCGGGGCGGTTGATCGAGAAGGCCGGCCTCAAGGGGTACACGGTCGGGCACGCCAGCATTTCCGGGCAGCATGCCAATGTCATGGTGACCGAGAAGGGCGCCAGGGCTTCGGACGTGCTGGCCCTGATGGCCCGGGCTCGCGAGGAAGTCCTCCGCCAGTTCAACGTCACCCTGGAATCCGAGATAATCCTGATGGAATGACGCCCTGGCACCGTCCATATTCCGATGATGCGGTTCATTCCGGAACGTGGTATAGTCCCGAAAAAATAAGGAGTCACTATGACTTTCGACTTATCCCGCGATGAAAAACTTGCCTTGGTCGCCTTGACCGAACTGGCCGTCATTTCCGACCGCAACATTTCTGACGAGGAGGTGGCCCAGATTGATGAGATTGTAGAAGCCCTGGGGGAGGCGTCGTTTCAGGAACTCGCCGAGGAAGCCGAGAAGCGGTTCGCCGATCGCACCACGCTCAAGGCGTTTCTCAAAGGCATCACCCGTCAGGAGGCCCGTGAAACCATTTTCGGCACCGTGCTTTCGGAATCGTTGGTGGACACCATTCCCCATGAACAAGCCGAGTTCATGCAGTGGCTCAGTTCCGAATGGAATGTGCCCATTGTGCTGGAAGGCGGGAATAACGCATGAAACGCGTTCCCATATCGTTCGACACCTTCGCCCTTCCTGTCATCCACAGCTTCAAAGACCGGTGGATGCTGCTGACGGCGGGCATGAACGCGCCCGGGGAATTCAACAGCATGACCGTTTCCTGGGGCGGACTGGGGGCCATCTGGAACAAGCCTTTCGCCATGGTGATGGTCCGGCCGAGCCGGTTTACCTACGCCTTCATCGAGAAGCACGACACCTTCACTCTCTCCGCCTTCTCCGGGGAGTACAAGGACCAGTTAACCCTCTGCGGCACCCGATCCGGTCGGGCGATCGACAAGATCAAGGCTTGCGGCTTGACGCCAATCTCCTCCTCTCTTATTCCCGCCCCGGGTTTCGATGAAGCCGAGCTTATCATGGAATGTCGCAAGATGTATTACGACGACATCAAGCCCGACCATTTTCTGGCGGAGCACATTGAGGCGAACTACGGCGGGCGCGACTA
>JBAXWO010000560.1:0-2394 GCA_037128375.1 bacterium | reverse complement strand
GCACCGTCTCGCTCTCGCCGGCCGACCGGCGCCCGACGAAGCCCGAGAACGGGTTCGAAGCCCCAACCGGCAGGAATCGCTCAAACGCCTTGTT
Source organism: bacterium (assembly GCA_037128375.1). Classification (GTDB taxonomy): domain Bacteria; phylum Verrucomicrobiota; class Kiritimatiellia; order CAIKKV01; family CAITUY01; genus CAMBRF01. Next base: position 2,300 of record JBAXWO010000560.1, on the reverse strand, counting down.
CAACAACTTCGCGTTATCCCGGACAGACTTCCGCGCAAACGTCTTCTGGAGTCCCGCCATATAGGTGGCGGCGTCTTCTGGCGTTACCTCATAGAGCTGGGCAACATCCGCGTTCCGCTTCCCCATGAACAATGCGAAACGGGTAAACACCGCATCGCACCCCTTCAGGTAGCCTTCGCTGGCCGGGGTCTCCCGCCCCAGGGTCCGCCACCGCTCCCCCAGTTCATCCAACCGGACATACTGCACCGCGCGGCCGGTCTTCGACTCGATCAGCCGTTCGGTCAGATGCTCAGCGCGGCCCTTGTGACCCGCGTCATCGGTATGTTTCTTCAGAGCCTTTTCGGCTTCCTTCCGGCTCCACTCAAAATCCTTGTCGCCGGGGTCGCCCACCCGCCCGGAGGCGGGAGGCGTGCCATCCCAGTTCACGTTAAGATTGACGACTTTCCGTTTGCCCCCCTCGGTATAAACGCCGTACCACCCTGGCCGCAAAGTTCCGTCGCGTTGTGTTTTCAGCATGAGTCCCATCGTTCCGCCTCCCGTTTTCAACCGTTGGCGGGAGTATGGAACGATCAGAAACAGAGTTCAAGCAAAAAACACCCACATCCGCACCCACACGGCATTTATTGAGAGATATTAATTGATTTACCAATGAATACACGGTTCATGCTTCCGGCTCATAACCTGAAGGTCGTTGGTTCAAATCCAACCCCCGCTACCAATTTCGGCGACAGAAAAGCCGCTAGTTTCTTGGGAAATTAGCGGTTTTTGCTTTTTATGGCGAAGACACTCTCCTTCCACGACCCCTTGGCTGGTTCGGACACAGCCCCTTCTGGTCAGGGGGTGTCGCTATTCAAGCCCGACGGTGATAGATGGTTGACATCCTCAGAAGCAATGAGGCATAACCTCAGCAGAATACAGGAATGTGAATCATGAAGGTGATGATACTTGATGATGACCCTTTGATCCTGTCCCTGCTGGTCAACATCTTCCATCGCAGGGGCTATGAGGTTGTCACGTATTCCGACCCCACGCTATGTCCCCTTTATTCGAGGAAAGCCCACCCTGACCATGAAGACGAAATGTGCCCCAGTGTCATTATTTCGGACTACGACATGCCCTTTGTAAACGGGGTGGAATTTATCGAAACCCTGCGTAGGAATGGATGCAAATGTCCGCACATGGCACTGGTGTCAGGAAGTTTTCCTGAACCGGACAACTTGGATCGTGTAGCCAGGCTGGGAGTCAAGTTCTTCGCCAAGCCGCTTCACAGGAACCAGATCACCGGCTGGCTGGATCAAATAGAACCCAGCCTGCAATCGCGTGGCAAGCCACATCCCTGACCCTCTGAACCAGCCTCGATCGGTGGCGACCGACACGGTTCAGGCAGGGTAGTCTCCTGATTTTTCACGGCATCCCAAAGTCAGGAATTCTCTGACTCAAGTTTCAGCGTTACCCCGATTGTGCGGGGGTCCATCATCTGTCATAAGGAAGACTTGAATTAGGAACAACGGCCATGTCTCTTGCCTACAAGATATCACCATCGGGCGAGCATGTACGGATTGTCGGCACGGGCGGGATAACCACCAATGACTGCATAGGCATGGTCAAACGTGTCCTTTCCAATCCCCGTCGTCGTCCCAATGCCACGGCACTCATTGACCTACGTGCTGCGACCTATAAGTCTCACCACCCGGCGGAAGTCATCGACATTGCCATGGCACTGGCGACATTCCATTCCAAGATCAAGAACCACATCGCGATCGTCGCCACGCAATCCACGATTTTTCCAGCCGAGATTTTCGCCACCTACCTCAGGAAGGTAACACATCTTGGAATTAGGGTATTTGCGGACATCGCTGCCGCCAAGGCGTTTTGCAGCGGAAATCTGGCGGGTGCCATTCAACCCACGAAGAACAGACACTGAGCCAGTTGGCCGCCCTTGGCACCCCTCTCACCAGAAATTCAGCACTTAGGCCGTCCACGGCCGACGATGTTGGCACCCGTGGGAGCATTCCACAACCATTTGTGACCAGTGGAGCGCCATCCCGCAACTGGCCTGAAAACCCGGGCGAATCGCGAGTCAATGCGGCTTGTGGGTCACGCCAAAAGCCCCGCAAATCAATTTTAGGGAGGTGGACAGGGGCCCGAAGGGGGATCCTTTTGCAGCAAGTGGGGGGTGCCCCTGGCGAAGTGCACCTGCTCGGCGCGACCGAGTAGTTCATCAGCGCGGCAGAGCGTTCGTCAGCGCGATCACCAGCGCGTGAGCGCGCAGTGTGACGGCGCGGAAACTGCGTCGCCAG
>JBAXWO010000056.1:0-9903 GCA_037128375.1 bacterium | reverse complement strand
GGTCATCACGCTGGGTCTCGGCACGTTGACAGCGTGGCCGGGCACCTTGCCCAAGGCGTCGATTTCAGCCAATGCCAAATGGGTCATTCACCTGGATATCGAGCGCTTCGCGCCCTCGCAAACCTGCCAGAGTCTACGCCGGGATGCGGAAGGCGGCGGTGGTTTCCAGAACCTTCTCGACCATTACCGCAACCTGCTGGGAGTGGAACCCCTGAAGGATCTCGCCCACGTCACCCTTTACGGAGAAGAAACCTCGGGAAACCGCGGCGTGGCGCTCATCTCCGGCTCGATGAGTCCCAAAACCATCGTCCAGAGACTGTCGGGCTATCCAAAATATCGCACCAAGACGGTTGGCAAACTCACCCTGCATAAATGGCGGGACAAGTCCGGCACGACCGAACTCAACGCCAGCTTCTATTCTTCCCGCCTTCTGGTTATCGGTTCGGACGAACCCGCCGTACTCGGCGCCATCCAGGTTCTGAACGGTAGCCAACCGAGCCTCGCTGACCGGAAGCCTGCGGCCTTGTCAATCCCGTCCGCCGCGGAGGGCGTTTTCCTAACCGCCGTAACGAAGGGATATGCCGGTTCTCCCGAGGAGCCGCTGAAAGCCCTGATCTTGCGGAACACCGATTCAGCCGTGGTCCAGATCGGAGAGCGGAAGGGCCTTGTGGATGCCGGCATCGTTCTAACCGCCATCTCGCCGGAGGCGGCGTTTCAAATCCACCAGATCCTGAACGGCCTCATCGTTTCCGCCAATCTGACTTCTGACGCCAATGGTTTGGCCAAGCTGGCAGCCCTAAGTGAAGTTACCCGTCAAGATCAGATCGTATCGCTTACCTTGCGCTGCCCCGCCCGGGACGCAGCCTCAGCCCTGGCTGCCAGCATGCTGTCCGAATAGCGGCGGAAGGAACGTATGCTCTTCCGCAATCTCCGATCCTGGCGAACTCTCGACCGCAATCTGCTCCTGTTCATGGCCGGCATGGCGTTTCTGGGCGCCAGTGGCGGCATGATGGAGACCACCTTCAATAACTACGTCAGCGATATCTTCAACCTGGGCGCCGACGCCCGCGGATTCCTGGAATTCCCCAGGGAGTTGCCGGGTTTCCTGACGGCCCTCATGGCCGGCCTTTTGTTCTTTCTCCCTGAGACACGTATTGCCGGTTTCTCAGCGCTGGCGGTCGGCATCGGCATGCTGGCCCTAGCCTGGATCGGGCCCCACTGGAGCGCCATGCTCATCTTTCTCACAGTCTGGAGCGCCGGCACGCATCTCCTGATGCCTGTGCGTTCTTCCCTGAGCATGGAACTGGCGATGAAGGAGCACCGTGGAAGACGCCTGGGGCAGATCTCCGCGACGACCATCGCCGCCAGCATGGCGGGTTGCGCCATCGTCTGGATCGCAATGCGTTGGTTCAGGGCCGGCTATCAGGTCATCTTCGTCATGGGCGGCCTCGCGGCCCTGATCGCCTCCCTTTTCCTGTTCAAGATGCGCATGCCCAACGCCCACCTCCAACGGCCCAAGTTCGTCTGGAATCGCCATTACAGCCTGTATTATGCCCTGGCGTTTCTCTTTGGCGCGCGCAAGCAGATTTTCATCACGTTCGGCCCCTGGGTGTTGATCCGCGTCTTCCATCAGCCCGCCTGGATTTTCGCCCAGCTCTGGATTGTTGCGGCCATACTGGGTGTATTCTTTCAGCCCCTTCTGGGACGGGCCATCGACCGCCTGGGCGAACGTACGGTGCTCATGGCGGATTCCGTGCTGATTCTCCTGGTTTGCCTCGGTTATGGATTCGCCCACCGGCTCCCCAACCAAACCGCAGCACTGGGGTTGCTGTACGCCTGTTTCGTGGGCGACAATCTGCTATTCGGCGTGAACATGGCGAGGGACACCTACCTCTCGAAAATCGCCCTTCGCCCCGAACACATCGCCCCCACGCTGTCGCTGGGCATCAGCATCAACCACGTCGTCTCCATGTCCATCCCGGCCCTCGGCGGATTGATGTGGATGAAATACGGCCACCCCTCGGTCTTCGTCGCCACCGCCGGAGTGGCCGTTCTCATGGGCGTGTTCAGTTCGATGGTGCGGGTCCCCGCACCCACTTCCGCACCATGACCACCCGGTGGTCGCTTGTGCGATTCCGTCCAAATCCCGTTTCCTTTTGACCCCCTCCTTGTGATGCGGTAGCTTTGCAGCGTTGGATCGTGCCGCGAAAGGCAAAATCATGTTGTCATTCCCATCCCTGCCCAATAAGAAGACTCGATGAATACGCCCAGGCATGCGTTTCGAGGCGAGTTGTTCTGGGTCAGCGTGGGTCATGGCCTGCTGATCGGGCTGCTGTTGGGCCTGTCACTGTATCGCGGTTGCGAAGCCCCCCCCGACATGAATCTGCCTGTCGAGTTGATCGTGCCCGAAGCGGGTGATGATTCGGCCGGAGCCAAATCGACCCCCGATGAAGTCAAGCCGGCTCCGGATGAAGTCAAGCCGACACCGGAACCTCCCCCCGAAAAGGATGACGTTCCGGCACCCGAAGCGGCCAAGCCGGAAGCCGATAAAGCCAGACCGGATATCAAGAAGAAGCCTGATGTGAAAAAACCTGAACCCCGCAAGAACAAGATCGAGGTCAGCAAGACCCTGATCAAACGTAATCCCAAGGCGGGCTCAGGAGGATCCAAAACCAAACTTTCGCGCGAAGAAATCCAACGCCTCCTGGACCGCGGCGCCAAAACTGGAAGACCCACCCTTTCCGACGCTCAACTCCGCACCCTACTGGACAGTTCCACCAAGTTCGGGGGGGGGGTCGCCTATGACGCAGGAAAGGCTGTACCTGGAACTCGTGCGCCAAACCCTTTACCGCGCCTGGGACCAGCCCACTCAAATCGGCATCGCCGGACTCGTGGCGCACGTCGAACTGTCCCTGAGCGCGGACGGCTCGGTGGCGGGGAGCCGGTTGCTCGGCGGTTCGGGTAATGCGATTATGGACGAATCCGTCATGCGCGCCGTCCGGTCCGTCCGCCGCATTTCCAATCTTCCGCCCGAATTCGTTCTCTCCCACCGCCGAATCACCGTGGCATTTGAATTGACAGGAAACCGCTGAGAAGAATAATCCCCCCTCCACTTATGAAATCCACTTCGTTTCTTCTGCTTATGTTCCTGGGCTGGTCCGCCATCGCCCAGGAAGTTGTTGTTTCCAAACCTACGGGCACCAAGGCCAGCCTGGACCTGTCCGGATTCACGGGGACCGGGCCGGCTCCGGGCGTCTTCCGGCAAACCCTGGAGGCCGACCTGCTCCGGTCGGGTTGGTTCACCCTCACCAGACAGGCGGCGTATGTCGTCCGCGGTTCCTGCGGTGGCGGCGCCAGCCTTGCCGTCGAGTGCCAGGTGACTGACGTCGTCAAGTCCAGCCTCGTACTCAGCAAATCCTACACCGACACGCCAGCCAACGCGCAGCGCCTGGCCCACAAGACGGCGGACGACATCATCATGGCCGTCAAGGGGTTCCGGGGCATCTGTTCCGGCCGCATCGTCATGGTTGGCAATCGCACCGGGAACAAGGAGCTATACGTCTGCGATTCCGATGGCGGTAATCTGCGCCAGTTAACCAGTGATCGTTCGATCAGCCTGTCTCCCCAGTGGACCCCCTCCGGCGCACAGATCGTCTATACCTCCTACCGGCGGGGGTACCCCGATGCGTATCTGATTGACCTGGCATCGGGAGCGCGCTCGTGTCTGGCCAACTATTCCGGCATGAACATGGCGGGCGGGGTCTCGCCAAACGGAAGCGAGGTTCTCCTTGTACTGTCACGCGACGGCAACCCGGAGGTCTACATCAAACCTCTGGCCGCCACGGGGCTCACACGGTTGACGCACACCCCGCGCGCCGGTGAAGCCAGCCCCGCCTGGTCGCCTGACGGATCCAAAATCGTCTACGTTTCCGACTTGGCCGGCGCCGGTTCCCCGCAACTTTACATCATGGATCGAGCCGGGAGCAGCCGTCGCCTGACCTCCCGCGGCCGCGAAAATGTCTCCCCCGATTGGGGACCCAACGGATGGATCGCGTACAGCAGTAAGCGCGGCGGATTGTACGGCGTTTACATCATCAACCCGACAACCCAGGAGGATCGGGCCGTCAGTCCTTCCGACACGCATTATGAGGAGCCGGCCTGGGCATCGGATGGCCGCCACATCGTCTGCACCCGCCGGGAAGGGCGCGGTTCCAGAATATATCTCCTTGACACCATGGGAGACCCCCCCGTATGTTTGACACCCAATGGAGGAGATTGGTTTTCCCCTGCATGGTGTTCCAAATAATAAGTTTTACCGAAAAGTTGAGGAATAGCGATCATGACAATGCGTTCTTTTGTTTCAACACTGCTCGTTTGCGCCATGGCTGTCAGCATGACCGGCTGCAAAAGCTGGTTCTCGAAAAAAGGATCGAAAACAACAGGGACCGGCCTGCCTGAGAATGACACAATCGGCGGATTGTCGACCGAAGGAGGATCCCTTGCGGATCGTAAGGACTTTGCCACCGGGAACAGCGTCATGGCGGGTCAGTTCGAGGCCGTTCGTTTCGCGTTTGACAGCGCCCAGGTGGATGAAAGCGAACGCGCGAAAACCGAGGCGATTTCGGAGTATTTGAAGTCCAACGCCTCAACACTGGTGACGCTGGAAGGCCACTGTGACGAGCGCGGCAGCGCCGAGTACAATGTGTCACTTGGTGAGCGTCGCGCCCTGGCGGTGCGATCCTACCTGATGAACCTTGGGATCGACGGTGCCCGCATTCAGACCAAGAGCTTCGGGTCCGAACGCCCGAAAGATCCGGGCCACGACGAAAGCGCCTGGAGCGTCAACCGTCGCGTGGAGTTCGTCCTGATCAAGCAATAGTCGGAACGTCGCCTACAGCGAGAGAAGCCTCGGCCTAAAAACCGGGGCTTTTTTATTGGGCGGAATCTGGTACGCTTTCTTCCGCCATGCCTTTCAGCACCATCCTCACCTGCGCCCTGTTTGGAGATATCGGAGGCGGCGAGTTGCTCGTCGTATTCACCGCCATCCTCCTTCTTTTCGGCGGCAAGCGACTTCCCTCCATGGCCCGTCAAATGAGCCGGATGGTCGAGGAACTGCGCAAGTCCTCGCAGGATTTCAAACACCAGTTGCTGAACGCGGATAAGGAAGTTGACGCCCTGCTGTCCGAGCCGCAGAACCTCGTCCACCGCCAGGATGGCACGCCGTCCACCGAACCGCCCCCCAAGGAACCCACCCCCCGTGACGTCAAAGGATGATCAACATGAGGACCGCCCAGCCCTCAGGCCGGATGAATCCGAGGGGCTGCTCAAGCCTTTCCTCCTTCACTTGGACGACCTGCGCCGGGCCTTGATGTGGAGCCTCAGTGCCTTGTTCGCCGGGATGGGACTAGCCGCCCTGCTCGCGCCTACGGCCATGGCTCTCCTCAAGGCGCCTCTGAAAACCGTTGTGGCGAATCCGGACACGTTCCTGCGCACGTTGGGCCTCTCGGACGGCATGTCCGTCGCCATGCAGACGATCTTCTGGGGGGGAATCCTTTTCAGCGCACCGGTCATCGTGTTCGCGCTTTGCTGGTTCGTGTTTCCGGGACTGAAGCGCGCGGAGCGCCGTGCCGTCCTGGCCGGTTTAGGTTTTGCCGTGTTACTCTTCTGCCTCGGTGTTGCCCTGTGCTACCGCTTCGCACTGGCGCCCGCCTTAGCCGTCATGCTGTGGTTCAACCAGTGGATGGGAATCCCCGTTGAGTATGTCACGGTCACCAGCTATATCGGGTTCGTCCTGAAACTATTGCTGAGTTTCGGGCTGACGTTCGAACTTCCCGTCGTTATCCTGATCTTGGGACATCTGGGAATTATCACCTCGACCCAACTGCGCGACAAGCGCCGCCATGCCATCGTCGCGATCCTGATTCTGGCCATGGTCATCACGCCGACCCAGGATCCTGTCAGCCAATTGATCCTGGCCGTGCCGCTAATCGTCCTGTTCGAAATCTGCGTCTGGCTAGTCTGGGCAAGCGAGCGCCGTGCACTCTCACCTCAGCGGTGACGATTCTTATGGGTATTTTCGCAGTATTGAGACGACTGGGACGTCCCAAGCTTCTCCCGAGGGAGGAAACCACGTTCTCAGACCCTAAACGGGCAAATCATAATCAGGCCTATGCTTGGCACATCGCCTGCTGTACAGTCATTAGTCTCACGTTTCGATGATGGATTGGAGAAAGGATCGCAGAGATGAAAACGAACCGGATGGGTTTTACGCTACTGGAGATCATGATCGTGGTGGCCATTATCGGATTATTGGCAGCCATCGCCATCCCTTCATTCATGAAGGCAAGGACCACGTCGCAACAGAAGGCTTGTATCAATAATCTGCGCCAAATCGAAGCCGGCAAGGAACAGTGGGCACTCGAGGCCAGGAAACGGCAGGGCGACACCACCGATACGACGGCTGTCAATACGTACATGAAGAAGGCGCCCGAGTGTCCCTCAGGCGGCACCTATTCCTACAATGTTATCGGCACGGATGCCACCTGTTCGATGACCTATCCCATTCCCCACGTGCTGTAGACGAACCGTCAGGGGTTTCGCACTGGGCACCAACCAACAACGCCAGCGTATCCGGATACGGAACCATGCTCCTATTCGATGCCCATTGCCACTTGCAGGATGAACGGCTGCGCCCGCACCTCGATGGCGTCATGGAGCGCGCCGCCCAAGCCGGGGTGGCCTCCATGATGTGTTGCGGAAGCGCCGAGTCCGACTGGCCCCGGGTACGGGAATTATGCGGTCGGTTCCCGCAGGTTAAGGCCTCGTTCGGGATCCATCCCTGGTATGCCGGAGACCGCCGTTCAACGTGGTTGGCGACGTTGCGCGGTTTCCTGTCAGAATCGCCCTCGGCGGTGGGCGAAATCGGGCTGGACCATGCGCTGGACCGCGGCACATTCGAGGATCAGGAATCCGTGTTCCTCGCCCAACTCGATCTCGCCTGCGAACTGAACCGCCCTGTATCCGTCCACTGCCGCCAGGCTTGGGGACGCCTCCCGGAATTGATCGACCGCCACGGCTGGCCCGAGGCGGGCCTGATGTTCCATTCCTTCTCCGGACCGAAAGAGTTGGTCCCGACCCTGGCCAAACGCGGGGCCTGGTTCTCCTTTTCAGGTTCCATCACCCACACCCGAAATGTCCGCGGCCGGAACGCCCTCGCAGCCGTCCCGCCGAACCGGTTCCTGATCGAGACCGACGCCCCCGATATTCCCCCAGCCCTGCCGCCGGAGGCGTTTGTGCTGAAAACAGACACTGGATTGCCCGTCAATGAACCTGCCCATCTTCCCCGCGTGCTTGAGGCGGCGGCGGAAATCAGAGGCGTGTTGCCGGATGTCCTGGCGGACGTCACCTGGGCCAACGCCAGATTACTGTGGCGCGGAATGATATAGTATCATTCAGGTACCGACCTCGGATTCTCTGCCTATTCCTCGCGTTTCGCGTGCACGACACGCTACCACCCATCCCAGGACGGACTCTGCCACCAGACATAAACCCGACGCCAACCGGCTCAAAGCGGGCCCACATCCCATAGATTACCACTTGCTTTTATATAGATTGCCAATAGCATTGACGGATGCTTTATGAACGCCGCAAGCCTTCGCCTTGTTTCGCCGCCGCCCGGCAATATGCCTCCCTGAGGGATCATGACGCTCAGGGCGTCCGGGAAAGCGAGTTCCCAACTGACCATGATTTCCCCTGGTCCGAGCGGCATCTGCGTTGCGTGTGGTTCGACTCCTCCCACCGCCCCACCCCCCTGGTCACCCCGGATGGGCAAAGCGTGACCGTGGAAAACCCGGGACGCTGGAACCTGGAGGCCGGGCCGGACTTTCTGGATGCGGTTCTAAAGCTGGAGCCAGGAACACGGCGCATACAGGGCGACATTGAACTGCATATTCGGCCCGCCGACTGGCGGCGACACGGCCACGCCAATGACCCGCGCTACCGCCGTGTAATTGCCCATGTCACCTATTTCGAAGGCACTGTACCCGGGGATGAACTTCCCGCCGGCGCCATTCAACTCGCGCTTCAGAACGCGCTCAAGCGCAGCCCCTCATTCTCTTTCGAGAGCCTCGACGTCCTCGCCTACCCCTACGCACGCGTGGAATCCCGGCCCCCTTGCGCCGATATTCTCGCAACATGGAACCCGGACGATCAGGGTGCGTTGCTCGATGCGGCCGGCATGGAGAGACTCCGCCATAAGACCGACCGTCTGTCGATGGCGATCCTGAAAAAGGGGCCCGAGCAGGCCCTGTACGAGGAGATTCTTTGTGCGCTGGGCTACAAGAATAATCGCGCGGTGTGCCGCGAACTCGCGGTTCGTCTCCCGCTTGAAGCGCTACGACACGAGTCCGGCAACCATGTTCCGTCCGCCTACGCGATGCTATGCGGGGTCGCAGGTTTGATACCGGCCAAAAGTCTCCCGAACTGGGACTCGGAGACGCGTCTCTTTGTACGCGGTCTGTGGGACATCTGGTGGAAGAAGCAGTCCAGTTGGGAGACGCAGATCCTCAATCGCGACCTTTGGACACTGCACAACCTGCGTCCGCAAAATCACCCCTTGCGCCGTCTGATGGCCGCCGCCGAACTGTTTTGCGGCCCTGCTCCCCTATTGCAGAAACTGGCACCGATGGCCGGCGATGCGCAGACTACGAGCCGGATGCTTCTAAGTCTTCTGGAAGAAGCCGGCAAGGGCAGTCACTGGGCGTGGCGCCACAGTCTCTCAAGCCCCCGCCTGTCGAAACGCCTGGCCATCATCGGCCCGGGGCGGGCGGCGGCTCTGCTCAATAACGCCATCGTGCCGTGGCTAGCCGCCCAGTATCCCGATGCACCGAGCACCGTCGCCCTCCTGCGCGATCTGCCCGCCGAGGATGACAACCGGCTCATCCGCCATACCGCCCATGCTTTATTCGGGCATGATCACAATCCCGCACTTTACCGGTCGGGATTACGTCAACAGGGGCTCCTGCAAATCTTTCATGATTTCTGTTTGGACAGCCGGGGGGGATGCGGCGCCTGCACGCTCGCCCCGTCTTTGAGTCACCAGAAGAAATACGATGCGGTAACCAGCACGTAGAGCCCCAAGAGGAAGTTCGTAACGATATGGGCGAAAACCGCCGCCCAAATGTCAGAGGTACGGGCATAAAGCCAGCCGTAGGCGAGTCCTGCCACCATACCCACCAACCAACGGTCATGCTCCATCCCGAACAACAGGGCGGTAATCACAAACAGGGCCCGATGAATCCTTCCGGGATCCACGCCCAGGAATTCCCGCGCGACGAACCACCGATAGAGGAATCCCCGCCAGAAGAATTCCTCCGCCGTCGCGATGACCAGCGCCGACCCCGCAAGTTTCAGCAGCGTCAACCCCCACCCGCATTGATCCGGGGAATACGGACTGGTCGCCTCAGTCCCGGTGATCACACCCAGCGGCCGAATCCCCCACTTCAAGTAGAGGTCGTGCGCATAGGGGAAGTTGAACATCCAGGGCGATTCCGGGAGAATCCATACCACGCAAACAACAACCCCCACGGCCAGTGCCAACGGGAGCTGCGCGATCTTGACCCGCGGGTAGTATCGCCAGGGCTTCAGGACGCAAAACAACACGGCACTCGCCGCCGCCTGAACTACGTAACGCCATACCGGCGAACCCACCGAAACCGACATGATCGCAATCCATGCCATGAACGGCAGGACATGCGCCCACAAGGCGCGTTTGGCGTTGTGCGATAGTTCCATGACGGTGTCATCATGACGGTTTCAGGTTGCGATGACAAGCGGACGTTGATCCTGCCCCAGGGCAAACGCATCTAAATTCTCATCTGAACAGATGGAATTCTGACAGAATGA
>JBAXWO010000559.1:0-2398 GCA_037128375.1 bacterium | reverse complement strand
CGAAGACGAAGCCCCGCTTTGGATGATGCTGTTGCATTGGCTACTGGCTATCGGGCTCCATCCCCAGCGTGTTTCGGGCAAAACTAAATTCACGGCTATTGTTTGCAGGTGGCGTTACGCTTGAAGCATGCCAAACAATATAGTCAGTCGGAAGAGAAGGGATATCGGGAGTAAAGCGTACTTTTACCCCAAAGTTACGCTGCGTCCAAACGCCAACCAAATTATCGACATGCATATAACCATACGGATATGTCGTCCCTTCTAACTTCACTTTAAGGACGGTCACCGGCAGTGTGCCGCATGGGAAATTCAGGCTGCCGGTCGCGTCCGGCCCCCAGGCGGTAATCGTGCCATTCAGAACAGGGGAGACTCCCTTGATGAACAAGGTGAACGCATTGGTGCGCGTTACCTCATCCACGAGGCTGCCCCCGCTCACGAACTTGAAGGAACCCGAAGCATCTGTCTTGAACTTGAACGGCACCGGCCTGGAAATCGCCACGTTGACGGTGGCCGTGCCGCCCACGCCCACATAGACATGGCCCGGCGTGTAGGTGATGGTCGTTACCCCATAAGTCGGCAGATTACAGGAGGCGGGCGACTGCCCCACCCCGGCCAGCCCCGCGCCCAGGTAATCCGGATCATCATCATAAACCTTGGTGGTGTGGCAGTCGGAACCGGGCGCCGCGCCCGACCGGAGCATCCGGTAGGTGTAGCAGCCGGTCGCGTCGAGGTCCGAGGGCCGCACGTCGCGGGTGAGCGTCAGGTCGTCGAACGTGACGCCGCCTATGAAGATGTGGAGGTTCACCCGGCAGCCGTCGGGCAGGAGCGGCCCGCACACCAGCGTGTTCTCCCACAGCGCCGAGCCGTCCTCATAAACCTCCACCACCTTGTACCGGCTCAGCGTGCTCGTCCGCACCCAGAACCCCTCAAGCCGGGCCGACGCCAGAACCGGGCCGCCGGGCAGGCGGGCAAGCAGGTAGTGCGCGTCATCCACATCATCCATCGTGACCGTGTGGGCGGTCCCGTTCCGGGCCACGGTCACGCTCGCGTCCGATTCCACCACGGCATCGGCCGGGATGTCCGGGCAACTCCACGTCCGCGGCCGGGCCCAGAACAGGGGCAGCGAGGCCTTGGGGAAGGCCGCCCCGACCACCTTGACCGTCACCCCGCCGGTCATGTTCGTTCCGCCCGCCCACGTCCCGTTCACCATGAACGTCCCGGCGGTCGGGAACCGATACGCCACCGGAGTCGAAATATCCGTCGCGTAGTTCGTAACGCCCGCCACTTCGATGCCAACCGCCCCGTTCGTCGCCCCCGCCGGCTGCGCCGTGAACAGCACCGCATCGCCCGTGCGGATGGTCAGGCCGTTGGTGGCGGAAAGGAGGTTAAGCGGCACCCAGGTGATGTTGGTGACCATCGTTTTCGCGCCGGACTGGAAGGCCAGCGTCACGACCGTCGGGTTGGTGGCCGAAAGCGGAATGTCTGCGTACCAGCGCGCAGGCCCCGCCTTGGCCAGGGCTTCGGAGGGTGAGCCATCGACAGAAAGCCGCATCAGGGACAGATAGCGATCGGTTCCCTCCAGGCACACCGGCGAGACCACGGAGGAAAGGGCCGGAGCCGCCGGCTGCGGGTTGACGGCATGGATGGCATCCACGGTGCAATCCGTCTCCAGCCGGCTTTCCGCCCAGTCCTTCAGCCCGTCCGCGTCGCTGTCCGGCCCGCCCAGTTGCGCCAGGCGGATCGCCCGCACCTGCAGGCCCAGCGGCTCGAACACGTTGTCCCAATAGACCTTGATCTCGTGGGTCCCGTTGGTGAGATAAGGCGTCAGCCACCCGAGTGTCGCGTACACGCCGTCGGCGCAGCGCAGTTCCTGTTTCCCGGCATACTCGCCGTCCACATACACCTTCACCCACGAGGTATCCACCGGCTCGACGCCCTCCGGCGCGCAGGTGTTCAGTTGCCCCCACCGGTGCGTGGCCTCGATCTCCAGGCGATACACGTCGCCCGTCGGCACTGCCGCCGCATACACCAACGCCCCCCGCGTGCTCACCGACCGGATTTCCGTGCCCATGGCGGCGCGCGGGATCGGATGGTGACTTCCAAATGCACATTGCTTTTGCGGCGGCATTGGCATGTCCCCACCTTCTAAACTCAAGCCCGCCGTGTCAATCTGTTTATTCCCCTTCTTTCACCTAGCCGCCGCTGCGTGACCCCTCGGGTTCCTTCGGGGGGCTCAGAAATAGAACGCAACGACCCCGCACATCCAACGGATGTTTTGACTAATCTATCTTCTAAGGTACGACCCCTTGAGCCCCGCGCGTTCCCCCCCCGCGCAGTTTGTCGGGGCCCGCGCTCACCACCTTCAACCCGTTGATCCCCGACCAGATTCAGGGTTTCC
>JBAXWO010000558.1:0-2398 GCA_037128375.1 bacterium | reverse complement strand
CAGCATTCCATGGCAAGGTGCCGGAATTGGTCCAGCCCGTATCGAAGTTCTCGGACCGTGAGTTCCCGGGGACGATGACGGTGCAGGAAACCGGATCATTGGTGCCGTTCGGGGGATAGAAGGCCGGGCTGACGGCTCGGAAACCGCTGAAGAAATACTGGACGGCATATTGCAGGGTCCCGATATCGGGATGCTTGATCGGAGTGGCGGTGCTCCAGTGTGTGCCTGAATTGGTCATGGCCAGCGATTCGAACATACCGTTTGTTCCGAGCCGGAACCAGACGATGGCATTGGTGACCAGGGCACCGGAAACGGGGGTCAGATCGACGGAGATATTGACATTGTCCAAAACGTTGGGGTTGGTGGGGGAGTTGGTCAGATTGGAGGGAATGACTCCGGCGCCAGGGGCAATGACGGTCACTTCGTCAAGGCAGATACGCGCGGTGTTGCCGGTCGGATTGTTGACAATTCTTACGCAATAATTTTCCAAATCCGAACGGCTTATCTTGAAGAAACGGTAATAAGGCGATGTGATGTCCACGACATTGCTGATGGTGGTCCAGTTCGTGGCCGTTGTGGAAGGTGCCACCTGCACCTGCAGGGTCCCTATTGGCGTCGTATTGGTTTCCCAGTTCCGGTACCAGAACGAGATCTGGCCGATGCCGTTGGTGAGAAAGGGGGATTTGAGGAAACTGTTGGTGCTGGCGTTGGGGCTCCCGTTAAGAACAGCGGAGCGACCCCTGAAAGCATGGGCGGCGTCATTGGTGATCTGGCCGTCGGACAGCACCCAGCCGCTGTTGGTGGTGGAGCCGAAGGGGAAGTTGCTCCAGGCGTCGAAGTCCGTGTAGGTGCAGGGCTGCACGGTGTACGCCCGATTGCTTTCGTTGAACTCGATGGCGAAATAGCCGGTGTTGGTGCCGTAGAGAACGATGCTGGTGGCCGTGCCGGTTTCCGCTGTGCCGTAGATGGGCATGCTGAAGGCCGTTTGATTCGTGTCGCCCCAGGTGGTGGTGATGCCATTGCTTGTACCCTGGAACTTGATGCCGCCATTCGTGAGACTGTTGAGCGAGACGACGCCCTGCCAGGCGTAGTTGCCGGTGAGGGTGAGGTTGGTGCTGATGGCGCCGGTGACGGCCAAGTTGGTGTAACTGGTCAAAGGGCGGACGACATACCGGTTTGTCGGGCTGCTGGAAACGGTGATGTTGGTTTGCTGTGCCGGGGTTGTTGTGTAAGTGGCTGAAGCGTAATACTCAATGATGGCGTCTGTTGGCTGGCCGGGGATGTTGGTGGATGATGTGAACTGGGTGGGCGAGTTGGAGGTCATGCTGATGGCTGTCCAGTTTGTCCCTGGCCATTCTCGCCAGTAGTTGGTGAGGGCCAGCGAGTCGATAACGCCATTGCGAGTCAGGGTGGCGGTGACGGACACGGACTCGCCGTCTGCCGGGTTGGTTGGGGAATGGCTTGCACTGGCGATCGCGACCGAGCCGGCGGCGTGGGTTATGACGATGTCGTCGAGGGTTTGCACCACAGACGAGTATTTCCGGAGGCGAATGAATTGATTGGAGACGGGATTGAGAAGATTGGTGACGACAAAGGGAACGAAGATGGAATTGGACGTATTGGTGATAACGGAGTTGGTGACCCAGGTTGTTCCATTCGTGTCGTAGGAGCTCTCAATGCCGATTAGATTGGCGACTGAACTATTGTAGTTCGCGGCGAAGAATGATACGGCGCCGATATTGGACACCATGGTTGAAAGGATCCACGGGCCGACGCCATTGCTCAAGGCGCAGGCATAAGGGGGGGTGTTGTTGGTGGGGCGGATTCCGGTAATACGTGCTGCATTGACGATCCAGCCGCTTGTCGTGTTGGTAGAATTCTTGTCAGCATTCCATGGCAAGGTGCCGGAATTGGTCCAGCCCGTATCGAAGTTCTCGGAAGATTGAATAGCGGCGGGGGCGACGGTTGCCCACAGCAGGCCCAGCAGACCCGCAAGAAGCCCTGCGGAAAGGGAATGTTTTGTCATCATTTGTCTTTTCCTTTGTGGCTACAAGGATAGCCGAAATGAGTGGGTTGGGACAAGCCGATTCGGGGTGATTTGGTGCAAAGATATTGTTAAGCCGCTTCAGTAGCATCGCACAGGATGCAGTCTGAAGGTTGTCAGGCTGTGGATGGGTTCGCAAATCCGATACCTATTCTTCAAGGTGGACCGCGCTGTCCCTAGCGCGGTCTGACGCCGGTAGGGACACCAGGCGTCCACCTGGTCGGATAGGTTAGCCTAGTTACGCCATTGTGCACTTGTATCCGGGGGTGCATCTGCGATTAGGTGCATGCTTGGAAACATGTAGGGCCGCCGCTTGTCGGCGTGCCTGAACAAAGACGGCCTTCGACGAGCGAA
>JBAXWO010000557.1:0-2402 GCA_037128375.1 bacterium | reverse complement strand
CTCCTGCCGACCGACCCACACCTCAGAACCCACCACCGCTCCCAACCCTCGCCCCAGCCGCCAGTAACCCCTCTTCACGCCCTCCCCTCACCCGCTATCTTCCGTCCCCGCCGCCAAAATGCGGAATAGCTGGGTGAGCATTGACTCATTTCGGTCGCTCGCGTATGATCCTAAATCACGCAGTCTAACCTTGGGTTCCATCCAGAATCCAGGGGCGGGGGACCCAATCGCTCAGCGGTGACGCTGGGCGCGGGGCGAACGGTGGGTTTATGATCCGCCAGGCCACTTTCAAGGCCCAGCCCGGCAGCTAACCTCGTCGACATTTGGAAGGGTGATCCTCCAGGTGCGCGCTTTGCGCGGAACCCGTGATCCCCGAAAGATACGTAGACGGCACCGGTGTGCCGCGATGCGGTAACGCTCGGGAGGGGGGCGCGATGATAACGAAACGTTCGGGTCGGCTGGTTCTGGCGGGCACGATGATCGGCGCGCTGGGCGTGGTTTACGGGGATATCGGGACTAGCCCTCTGTACGCCTTGCGGGAATGCTTTGCCGCGACGCACGGGGTCGCACCCACGGTCCCCAACGTGCTGGGCTTATTGTCCCTCGTGTTCTGGTCGCTGGTGCTGATCGTCTGCGTCAAGTACCTGCTGTTTGTGCTGCGGGCCGACAACCGGGGTGAAGGGGGCATTTTAGCTCTGCTGGCCCTGACGCTTGCATCCGAGCCGGGCTCGAGTCGGCGTCGACTGACGCTGACCACACTGGGCATCTTCGGCGCGGCGCTACTCTACGGAGACGGGATCATCACACCCTGCATCACGGTACTGGGCGCGGTGGAAGGACTCCAGGTCGCGACCCCCATGTTTACCCCCTACATCGTCCCAATATCTATTGGCGTGCTGATTGGACTATTCGCGTTGCAACGGCTGGGAACCGGCGGGATGGGAAACATCTTCGGGCCAATCACGTTGGTGTGGTTCATCACGATCGGAGCCCTCGGCCTTCGCGGCATTGCCATGGAACCCGCCGTGCTTTGGGCGCTCAATCCATGGCGTGCGGTTACGTTCCTGAGCACCAACGGGAGCATCGCTGTGGTGGTGCTGGGATCGGTCTTTCTGGCGGTGACCGGCGCGGAAGCGCTCTACGCCGATCTCGGCCATTTCGGGGCGAGACCGATTCGCCTGGCCTGGTTTGTGGTGGTCTTCCCCTCTCTCGTTTTGAACTACTTCGGCCAGGGCGCGCTGATGATCAGCCGGCCCGAGACGGTCGCCAATCCCTTCTACTATCTCGCCCCCAATTGGGCCCTGCTTCCTCTGGTGGCACTGGCCACGGCCGCATCCGTAATCGCCTCCCAGGCCCTGATCTCCGGCGCGTTCTCGTTGACCATGCAGGGCATCCAGCTCGGATATCTGCCGCGGATGGAGATCCGGCACACGTCGATGCACACACGCGGGCAGATCTATATGCCACTGGTCAACGTGGCACTGATGGTGGCCTGCATCGCGCTCGTGCTGGGGTTCCGTTCATCCGGGAATCTGTCGGCGGCGTACGGCATCGCTGTGACACTCACGATGCTGATTACCTCGATACTCTTCTACTTCGTAGCGCGCCGGACGTGGGGCTGGCGCGCCTGGCAGGCCGGCCTGCTCTGCGGGACCTTCATCGCGGTTGAGCTCGTCTTTTGCGCCGCCAATGCGGTCAAGATCGGGCACGGGGGCTGGCTGCCACTGGCCGTGGCAGCCGGGATATTCGTCATCATGACCACGTGGCATACCGGTCGCCTGCTGCTGCGGGATCGGCTTGAAGACAGGCGCCTACCGTTCGATGTGTTCCTGGCGAGCATCCGGGACGGATCGGCCCTCCGGGCCAAAGGCACGGCTGTCTACATGTCGGGCAACTCACGCGACACCCCCATCGCGCTCCTTCACAATCTGAAACACAACAAGGTCCTGCACGAACGTATCGTCCTCCTCACGATCGTCGCGGAGGAGAACCCGCACGTCAATCAGACCGAACGGGCGCACGTGGAACCGTTGGCCGCCGGCTTCTTCCGGGTCATTGCCCGGTTCGGATTCATGGAGACACCTGACATCGGCGACGTTCTCCTCGCCTGCCGCGCCCAGGGGCTGGAACTCTCCGTTGAGTTCTGCAGCTTCTTCCTTAGCCGCGAAACGATCGTGCCGGGCAAACGGCCCATCATGTCGCGGTGGCGCTCCCGGCTTTTCGCCTTCCTCGCTCGGAATGCGCAGACCGCAGCCGCCTTCTTCGGCCTTCCCGCCAACCGCGTTGTCGAGTTGGGCTTGCAGGTAGAACTCTGAGTAAGACCAGCCCCACCTTTCCGAATATAGGCCCCTGCTTTCACTGGCCGAGTAGGCCACGAATACGCAGATGGACGGTTACCTCGT
>JBAXWO010000556.1:0-2405 GCA_037128375.1 bacterium | reverse complement strand
GGCGCATCCGCTGGATACTGACCAGCAAGGTGCCGTTGCTCGGCCCCGATAACTCGGTCAACGGCCTGGTCGGATTAGGCCGCGACATCACGGCCCTCAAGCAGGCGGAGGATGAACTGCGCCAGGCCCATGACGAGTTGGAGGAGCGCGTGAAGGAACGGACGCTCGCCCTGTCCGAAGCTGTCACCGCGCTGCAGACTGAAGTGTCCAGCCGCCAGCAGGCCGAGGAACAACTTCGCGAAGCCATCGTACGCCTCGAAAAACACAGCAAGGCCAAGTCCGAATTCGTGGCCAACGTCTCGCACGAATTGAAAACACCGCTGACCTCCATGATGTACGGGACGCGCAACCTGCTCAGGGGCATCGCCGGCCCGCTCCCGGATAAGGCGGTACATTACCTGAGGATGTTCGATACCGAATGCCAGCGGCTCGTCGGCACCATCAACGACATCCTCGATTTCGGCAAACTCGACAACCAGTCCCTGACCCTCTCGCCGGTGACCGTGCCGCTGGGCCACCTGATCACCCGGAGCGTGGATTCCCTTCGAATTCAGGCCGAATCGGCACAATTGGATCTGAACATTTGCATCGAGCCCGGCACGGATTTCGTCAAATGCGACCCGGACATGATTCATCGGGTCATCCAAAACCTGATCTCCAATGCCATCAAGTTCACGCCGGCCAAAGGCCGGATCCTACTGCGGGCCGAACCGGCGCCTGACGGTTCGAAACTCGCGCTGATCTCGGTAACCGATACCGGCATCGGTATTCCCTCCGAGGCGATCCCGCATATCGCCAAGCGCTACTTCAGGGTGGCCAGCCACGCCACGGGATCGGGGCTCGGGCTGGCCATCTCGAAGGAAATCCTGCTTCTCCACGGCGGCAATCTCTCGGTCATAAGTCCACCCCCGGGCCAAACCTGCGGCACCCGCGTCATGATCGGCATTCCCCTGGCCGAGCCACCCACCATCCTGGTGCTGGAGCCCGATCCGGAGACGCAAACCAGCCTGGGCCGGCAACTGAGGGAGCACGGCTATCGCGTAGAGAGTGACGTTCGCGGCGACAGCGCCCTGACCCGGGTCGGCGCCGGGCACCTGGATCTGGTTGTCATGGATCTTGTCCTGGAAGACATGGAAGGCCTCGACGTAATTTTGACCCTCAAACAATCCCCCACGTTTCGCTATGTCCCCGTCGTCGCCGTCACGTCCTCCACATTGGACGAGACCACCACCGATGTGCTCACCCGGTTCGCGATACCCACCCTTCCCAAACCCTGGAAACCTAGGGACCTGATCGAGACGGTGGAACGCGCTCTGCTCAGCAAAACTGTATTTCAGGTACCCAAACAGGAGATGAAGACATGAGCACCCCCGCGAAAATCCTGCTTATCGATGACGACCCCGCCTTGTTGCTAACCGTCGGGGATCAGTTGAAGCTGGAGGGCTACGAGGTAACCCCGGCATCAAGCGGCGATCAGGCCCTGCAGCTCCTTCGCACCCTGACGCCCGACCTGATCATCCTCGACATCAGCATGCCCGGCATGACCGGTCTGGCCTTCCTTAAGAAAATATCCGGACCGGATGCACGTCCGCACTATCCGATCCTTGTCTTCACCGCCCGTGCCAACATGGAGAAGTTTTTTTCCGAAACCGCCGTCGAGGGATTCCTGGCCAAGACGAGCGACCCTGCGAGCCTGCTGGCGGAGATCCAGCGCATCATCCTCAAATACCGCAAAACCTCCCACACTGAACCCGAGGCCAAACTCCATCGGCGGCGGATCCTGATTGTGGAGGACGACCCGAAATTGAACCGGCGGCTCAGTTGTTGCTTTTCGGCGGCAGGCTACGACACGGTATCCCTGACGAACCCCGCGAGTCTCCTCGAGACAATCCAGACTCAGCACCCGGACATCATTCTCATCAAGGAGATCCTGCCCGGCAACACTGGAAGTTCCATCGCCGCGAATCTGGCTTCCTTCACCACGGCCAGCGGCATTTCCATCGTCCTCTACGATGGCAGCGGCCTGCGAAAGCCCGACTCAAAATTCACGAACGTAGCCCGCTTTGTGACCACAGAAACGCCGCCAGACCTGCTTAAGGCCGTGGCGGCGGTCGAGAGTCAATAAGCCAGCCGGACTGGTGGGGCGCTGGCCACACTCAACAGGCTTGGGTGCGGCAACTATTCCGCCTGTTCCATGTCCATACCGGGCATCGCCGGTTGGGGCGTGAATCCCTCGGCATACGTAATTTTGGCTCCGGTTTTGAGCTTGGCCAAAAACACGTCAAACCTCTCCATCTGCTTACGCTGCTTGATGGATTCAGCCAGACGGTCCTTGATCTCCGCCAGGGCGGTAACCCCGGCAGGCTTCCGATCCAGCACCTGGATGATGTGATAGCCGAACATCG
>JBAXWO010000555.1:0-2410 GCA_037128375.1 bacterium | reverse complement strand
GTACGGAAGCACCGGCATCGCGATCGCATTTCCGAGCGCCAGCGCGATCGCCTTGGCCCCCACGTAGCCCTGCTCGGAGAACGTGCCGGGGTTCACCTTGTACCTGGCCTGATAGGCCTTCACGAACTTCTCGTTCTCCGGGTTCTGCGCGTAGCCCAGCATGAAATTCATCTTCTTCGTTTCGCCCGGCTTCAACGTAATCCGGATCGAGTGGGAGCCGCAGGGATTCCACCCGCAGGCCACGGAATTACTGCTCTTTCCCTCGGCCACAACGCGGGGCTCATGGAACCCATTGTACCGTCCCAGGAAGGATTCCGAGTCGGTATCATAGCCGGCGATCTTCTCGCTCGTGGCGAAGTATGCGAAATGGTTGCGCCGTTCCCGGTATTCGGTCAGGTGGTAGATCACACTGCCGTCAACTTCCACTTCGCCAAGGTTCAGCGTGCGTTGGAGGTTTGTGGCATCGTTGAGCGCTTCCCATCCACAGAACTCGACAAAACTGAACAGGGTGAAACTCTTCTTCTTCTTCCCGGTATTGGTGATATCGGTTTCCCAGATTTCGCAGCTTTCGTTGAACGGCACGAAATAGCGCGTCGAAACCCTGATCGCATCCTTCTCGCCGGTGATTACCGTGTAGCCCAATCCGTGGCGGCATTCATAAAAATCCAGATCGGCCTTCACCGGCATCCAGCCCGGCGCCCACATCTTTCCGGTCTGTTCGTCCTTGATGTACAGGTAACGTCCCCCCGAATCCATGGGGACATTGTTGTAGCGGTAGCGGGTGAGGCGCTGTTTGCGGGCATCGATCATAAAACAGTACCCGCCGCCGGAGTTGGAGATCATGCCGAAGAACTCCTGCGTGCCAAGGTAGTTGATCCAAGGCAGGGGAGTATTCGGGGTCTGGATTACATATTCCTTCTTCGTCGCATCAAAATGACCGTATTTCACAAGCCGCTCCTTACTTCTTTATTTCTGTCCGCAGTCTGCGGTCTGCCTCCCGTAAAGCGCACGAACACTACCGATCGAAGGGCAAGAACTCAAGCCAGAACCTGCGTCTCCATGCGCCCCACGGCCCAGCGGGCGCGCGCGGCGGTGTTAACCTCGGGGAGATCCATCATCCGGCGTAAAACCTCCAGCGCGGGCGCGTAGCGCGCGTGTCCCAGGCACCAGGCGGCAACGGAATGGACCGTGTAGTTCTGCCGGACATCGAGCAGCAGCGCGACGATCTTGGGCATCGCCTCGCGGTTGCCGCGAACCGTAAGCGTTTGCATCGCCGCCCCGGTGCGCCGCCATTCCCCGACCGGCGGCCCGTCCAGAGCCGCCAGAAGCGCGGCGTCGGGCTCGTCCAGCATCCCATAGGGCTGGTCGTCCAGATCGTAAGCGAAACCGACAGGGGTCCCCTGCTCGCCGGAAACCGGCTCCGGGTCGGGCACGGCCTCAATCTCCGGCGGCAACTCAAAGCGATCCGCACCGCCTTCCCAAGCCGCCTCCCATACGCCGCCGGCGATCCGCCGGATCATCAACCCATCCACCCCCTCGGGCACCAGACAGGTGACAAACCGAACCCTGCGGCCCGGCACCGTCAAATCACAGCGCTCACTGCCGGGCTCCGGCCAGGGAGCGCCACTCATTCCGCCGGGGAAGGTTGGCAGGGGCTTCATCTCGACCTGGCCACCCCGCTGTGCTGCATCGTCCGCCTCCGTCAGCCACGCAAAGGTCATCCCGGCACCGGAGGGCAGATCAAGCCGTACCCCAAGCGGGCCGGTCATACGGGCGCCGCGACGCAGCCAGATCCGCCACGTAAAGTCATGCAGGGAGTCAGCCCGAAGATCGTCCACCGCCCAGGCCACGCCCGTGTCATTCATGGACACCGTACGGCGCATGCGTGTGACGTCGAAGGCAGGTTGATAGTACGCCGCGGCCTCGCCTGTGAAGGTATGGCGTTGCGTCTCGCGGCGTTCAAACACCAGTCGCCCCTCGCGCGCCCGACCCGGCACATAGCTCTCCCATCCATCGACAACGATCGCGCAGGACGCGCCGAGGAATCCATGCTGCGAACTCCTGATCCATTTATCCAGGCTGCCGTACTGCCGGACGATCATCTCCCGTTCGCCCGGCGTCAGCGCCTGCAAGGTACGATCAACCGAGGCCTCTGAGAGAAATCGTTCACCCTTGTTTTCCCACCCGTCACCCGTAACCGGTTCGCCACCCAGATCAATGATCAGGTGATTCGGATTAACCTGCTCGCGACTGAATCCCTGCACGCCGTCCGAACACCGATCCCAGACCGTCATCACCCGAAGCCGCCGCGGCAAGTGCTCAACCGCCGCTCCAACCTCCGACTGACTCCATCCGGTGAGAGGAGATGATGGGGTTCCGGATTGGATGTTCGATGCTCCTGAACCCTGCC
>JBAXWO010000554.1:0-2411 GCA_037128375.1 bacterium | reverse complement strand
GAGCTACTTCTCACTTCCCGGATCTTCGATCCTCAGTCTGATTGATTTCGACCCCACTGCCTCAGCTTCCTCCAACTCACGCAGCGCGGCGTCCAGATTCTTCTCCAGCGCCGGATGCGTCAGGATCACCACCGGCACCGTTCGTCCCGAATGATGCGGTTCCTTCTGCATGACCGATGCCAGGCTGATGCTGCGCTTTCCCAGCACCGTGGCCACCTGTCCCAGGGCGCCGGGTTTATCCTGAAGGGCGAGCCGCAGATAGTAGCGGCTTTCCACCTCCCCCATCCCCCGGAAACGCACTCCGCCCGCCGGGCGTGCCGCCGCGCGCGGCGGCGTTGCCCTTCCGTCCACCAGGCTTCGCGATACCTCCGCGATGTCGCTGATTACCGCGCTGGCGGTGGGCAGGCGCCCGGCGCCGCGCCCGTAGTAGACGGTCTGCCCGACAATGTCCCCATCCACCACCACGGCGTTGAAAACCCCCATGACGGAGGCCAGCATATGTTCCACCGGCACGAGCGTGGGATGCACGCGAACCTCCACCAGGCCGCCTACGTTCTTGATGACAGCCAGTTGCTTCAACCGGTAGCCCAGGCTGCGGGCATTCTCGATATCCACCTTGGCCACTCCGCGAATCCCCTCCACATGCACGCAGCTCATCGGCACCTGAACCCCATAGGCCAGGGACGCCAGAATGACCGCTTTATGCGCCGTATCGAACCCGTCGATGTCGAGCCCCGGGTCAGCCTCCGCATAGCCGGCGGCCTGCGCCTCTTTCAACGCATGGTCGAAGGTCATCTGTTCCCGCTCCATGCGGGTCAGGATGTAGTTGCAGGTTCCGTTCAGAATGCCGTAGAGGCGGTCGATCCGATTGGCCACCAGGCCTTCGCGCAACGCCCGAATGATCGGAACCCCGCCTGCCACACTGGCCTCGAAGCCCACATGGACGCCCCGCTCCGCCGCGCAGGCGAAAATCTCCTCGCCGTGTTCGGCCAGAAGAGCCTTATTGGCGGTCACCACAGGCTTCCCCCGTTTCAACGCCGCCAGGATGGCCTCCCGGGCAAACGTGGTCCCACCCATCAATTCCACGACCACATCCACGGACGGATCCGCCACCACTCCGAGTGCATCCCGGGTCAGCACGCCTGCCGCCACGGCGACCCCACGATCGCGTTCCAGGTCCAAATCCGCAATGCGGCGAACCACAGGACGGACACCAATACGTTCGGACAGGAGGTCGCCATTCCGCTGCAGTCCCTCCACCACGCCGGCGCCCACTGTGCCGAAACCCAGAATACCAACGCCTATTTCCTTCATTGCAGAGCATCCCCTTCCCCTCCCCATCCCATCAAAAGCAGGATCGCGGGGGCTGTTTTCGAAAGGGCGATACTGTATCGGGAACCACCCCGGATACAAGGATAAACCGGCCAAAGTCAGGAATGCCGCCCTCGCCCAGCAGTTCTGATTATGGCCGAAGACCGCCCATAAAACGGCCATTTATCGCATGGGGGCACCGGCTTCAGCCGGTCTTCGGAACAGGTTGACGTTTACAATGACAATCCTGCCAGGCTGATTGACGCAGGCAACCTCGCTGACGCCGCTCCGCCCGACGGCGTTGCATTGGCGACTGGCACGCGGATTCTTCTGCCGAACGTCGCCGCTCAGAATGCCGAGCTTGCGAGGCTATTCTGCGACGGCGCGTTGGGCTTCCTTTGGGTGGCCCTATCTCAGGTCTTCCAAAGGCAGGATTTGTTTCGTATGTCGGACCGTTAGAATCGAAACCTGATGGACCTCGATGCAATAGATGATGCGGTAATTGCCCCAGACCAAAGCGCGGATGTCTTGGCGAGGGGTCTCGGGGATTTGTCCGCCGCTTTTCGGAAACCGCTCCAACTGCCCCACGCGCGCGAAAGTGTCGCGAATCCATTTCTCTGCGGCGACAGGATTGTCTTCAGCAATGTTGGCAGCGATTTCCGCCACCCGATCGATTGCCAGCGGCGCCCATCGCACCTTCATCGGCGCACCCTGGCAAGCACCTGCGTGAGCGCGGTATCGTGAGAAATGCCATGGCCTTCCGCGAGTTGATCCTCGGCCAAACGAATATCCTCGAGAACCTCCATTCTTTGCATCAATCCCTCGTATTCCGAGACGCCAAGAAGCACGGCGGCGGATTTTCCATGATGGGTGATGACCAGCGGTCGCCGTGTCCGCCGGGTTTGGCGGATGCACGTCGTGACATTCGCCCGGAATTCAGATAAGGGCTTTACGTCTTCGTCTAGATTGAGGCGTGGCATAGGCATTCTCCGTTTCGTACAGTATACCGTACTATATTCTGTACGTCTGTCAAGGCCCAACGTCCGGCAGGGCAAACGCATCTAAATTCTCATCTGAACAGATGGAATTCTGACAGAATG
>JBAXWO010000553.1:0-2413 GCA_037128375.1 bacterium | reverse complement strand
CATTGATTACCGGCATCACGGGGCAGGACGGATCGTACCTGGCAGAGTTGCTCCTCCAGGAGGGCTACGAGGTTTATGGCATGGTCCGCCGCTCCAGCACCGAAACCTTTGAACGGATCAACCATATCAAGGACCGGATCCATCTGCGCCAGGCGGACCTGCTGGACCAGCTTTCGCTGGTGGAACTGCTCAAGGAAATCAAGCCCACCGAGGTCTACAACCTCGCGGCCATGTCGTTCGTCCCGACCTCCTGGAACCAGCCTGTCCTGACGGGCGAGTTCACGGCCATCGGCGTAACACGGGTTCTGGAAGCCGTCCGGCACATCTGCCCGGAAGCCCGCTTCTACCAGGCCTCCAGCAGCGAGATGTATGGCAAGGTGCTCGAAACCCCGCAGAGCGAATCAACCCCCTTCTATCCCCGCAGTCCCTATGGCGTGGCCAAGGTTTACGGGCACTACATCACTGTGAACTACCGGGAAAGCTATAATCTCTTCGCCGTCTCGGGCATCCTGTTCAACCACGAAAGCCCCCGGCGCGGCACGGAATTCGTCACCCGCAAGATCACCGACGGCGTCGCCCGCATCAAGCTCGGCCTTGCCAAAACCCTGCACCTCGGCAACCTCGACTCGCACCGCGACTGGGGATTCGCCGGCGATTACGTCCGCGCCATGTGGCTGATGCTCCAACAGCCCTCCCCCGACGACTTCGTAGTCGGCACAGGGATCGCCCACTCGGTGCGCGACTTCGTGATCACCGCGTTCACCCACGCCGGATTGGACTGGCAGAAATACGTCGTGACCGATCCCCGTTTCATCCGCCCTGCCGAGGTGGAGTTCCTGCTCGCCAACAAGACGAAGGCGGAAACCACGCTCAAGTGGAAACCCGAGGTCGATTTCACCGCTCTGGTCAAGATGATGGTGGATGCCGATATTGAGCGGCTGAAAAAGGCGAAGGGTTGATCATGCGCGTCCTCGTGACGGGAGCCTGCGGTTTTGTGGGGCGCCATCTGCTGGCCGAGCTGGCCGCGCGCGGTCACACCAGCGTCGGGATGGACAAAGGCCCGGCACCTTCCGATCTGCCCGTTCAGGAATTCCTGCCGGCGGATATCACCCATGCCGACGCCGTGAAGACGGCGGTCCGCCGTCTCGCACCGGACGCCTGCATACACCTCGCCGCGATCGCCTTCGTGCCCTCGGGAAAATTGTGCCCCAGGACGATGACCGAGGTGAATGTGATGGGAACGGTCAATCTTCTGGAGGCCCTGCGAACCGACTCGCCCACGACACGCCTGCTTTTCGTTTCGACCGCACAGGTCTATGGCACACGCGCCCGCCCTGCACCGGCACGGGAGGACGATGCCCTGCATCCTGAATCGCTCTACGGCATCACCAAAACCGCGGCGGACGGGATCTCGTTGCTCTATGCGCGGCAATATGGCATGCCGGTCATGGTCGCACGCCCCTACAACCACATCGGACCGGGCCAGGCCCCGGATTATGTGGTCGCCTCGTTCGCGCGCCAGATCACCGCCATCCGGCAGGGTGGACCGCCGGTGATCAGGGTGGGCAACCTCGCCAGCCGGCGGGACTTCACCGATGTGCGCGACATTGTGCGGGCCTACTGTCTTCTCCTTGAAAAGGGGGTTCAGGGCAGGGCCTACAACATCGCCTCCGGTCAGCAGGTCCATATCGGGGAGATCCTGACCCTCCTGAGCGAACTGGCCGGAGTGCAGCCCCAAATCGCCCGCGATGAAAGCCTCTTTCGCCCCGACGATAACTGCCTGGAACTCGACATCACCCGGCTCCGCGAAACCACCGACTGGGCTCCTGTCATCCCGCTGCGGCAGACGCTGGCCGATATCGTCAACTTCCCATGAAAAAGATCCGCGACACCCTGTGGCTCCTGCTCCGACTCGGCCTGGCCGTCGCCGTGATGGTCTGGTTGCTCAGAAAAATGGGCCTGGAGCATATGGGACAGACCCTTCGCGGCACAGCCGGGCACTGGCCCTGGTTGCTTGCGGCCTTCCTCGTCTGTATCCCGCCGCTGTTCCTCTGCATTGTGCGATGGAAACTCATCCTGGATGCCCAGGACATGAAACTACCCTGGGCGAGGGTCAGTTCCATCTTTTTCATCGGCACCTTCTTCAACTCGTTCATGATCGGTCCCACCGGCGGGGATCTGGTCAAGGCGTACTACACGGCGCACGAGACTCATCATAAAAAAACCGAGGCCGTGACCAGCATTTTCATCGACCGGATTATCGGCCTGGTCGTGCTGGCCCTGATCGTCAGCGTCATGATTCTGGTCCGGTGGAACTTCTACATGGAGCATCCCCAGACCCGCGTCACCGCCCTGGTCGCCCTGGCGGTATGCGGGGGTATCGTGGCCGGCGGTATCCTGGCCTTCAGTGTCC
>JBAXWO010000552.1:0-2423 GCA_037128375.1 bacterium | reverse complement strand
CCCTAACCGCCGACCCCAGAACCTGGTTCGTGGAGCCGTCTGGCATCTCACAGGCGAACCGGCCCGCTGAGAAGCGGACAACCCTGCAATTCTCGGTCGCCCCGCTCTGTAGGACAATTATGTCTTGGCCGTACGCGCCAGCCAGCACCGTCAGGAACGCAGTTACTACTGCCCATCTCATGGTCGTTACTCCTCTCTTGTTTTCGGTTGCCGAACGTTATGGGTCATGCGCGGCGGGCACGCCGTCGCGTGGACCCATTGGTTGGGCTACCTTGTCCAACCATTTCACACTGGCTTTCGTCGCAGTGTCCTCCAAACCACACCGCATTTCACCTTCGCCGTCAACCACCACTTTGAATACATGCAGTCCATGGTGAAAATCCCGGTCACTGCGGGCAATGTATCGTGTGCCGTTGGTATCGACGAGTATAACCTCGAACACATCACGGGGCACACCGTGACCTCTGGCGACCGTTACGGTGCTGCCAGCTCTCACCATCGTGACTTCGCTCGGCGTTACGGCAGTCACCCGATAGTCTTCTATCCGCTTGCCAACGGATATGTCGGGATCTCTCGTATAAGTGAGAAAGAACGGCAATGGCCTGATCTCGGCAACTTTCAGCCCCAAGGCAATCGTGTTGGTCTGCGCCAATACTGACGTTGCCGACAATCCTACAACCAGAATGATTGTCTTCATTTCCATGTTCCTGTGCCCAACGTTGACCTCCACGCGCGGCGGGCACGCCGTCGCGTGCGAGGTCGTGTTGGGATTCCTATTTTGATTCCGCCTTCACATGAAGTTCTTTCGGAGCACTCCGGTAGAACTTGAATAGGCCCGGACAAAGCCAGCACTCTGCCTTGAATTCCTCCGAATAGTACCAGTTGCCGCTGTCGTCTCCGCGTCGCCATGTGAGCTTGTGGGTAGCACCCGGAAATGGGGTGGCCGAGAAATAGAGACGAAACCCTTTGTCGGCATTCGGAATGTTGGCGACCATTTTGTCGATCAATTCCGGAGTTCCGGCGACGAAGGCTTCCCGAACTAACCCCCTGCGTTCGTCATCAAACACCCAGGTGTTCGCGTAACGATATGGAACTATCAGAACAATCGAGTTGGATGTGGCCGATTTCCGTTGGCCACATCCAACGCAGAGAAGCACCAGCAGCAATCCCAACATCATTCTTTTCATGTTCATCCTCAATCCCAACGTCAGTGCTGAGGCGCGGGTACTCCCGTCGCTTCCGGCGCTTGGTTCGGATGTTGCCTTCCTCTCTTTGGCATAACGATAGAAGATGGAGCCATCTGAACAATAAGATTTGGCTGCAGTTTCTTGAGCTCCGCAATCTCAGCTTGATCGGATATGTGTCGAACCTTCAGTTTCGCGTTTTCCTTTCGCAGACGGCGAAGCTCTTTCTTGAACTCCGACAGCAGAAGGACCTCAGCCTCGTCCGGCTTTGCGGGTAGACGCGCTATCTTATTCGTCGGTTTGATTTTCATCTTTTCCTGTCCGAACGTTCGTGCTCAGGTGGTTCGAGTGCCACCGGACACGAGAATCACCTGAAGCACATGGTTGGCTACCTTGTCTTCTTTGTACAAAATGCCTCTACAACTTCTTTCTTCATGAATTCTGATGGATCGGAATAGTAGATTCGGAAATTCTCTGAACTGCCAATGGGGCGGAATGTGTGCGCACCGTCCCCAGTCTCATACGCAATGTTCATCGAGTTTGTCTTTGGCCAGAGGAATACGACAAAACTTGGATTATCGATAATCGCATTTTTGGGCGAAGCGTCGAGAATGATGCCAGTGCCTTGCTCTAATTCAAGTAGCTCGGCTCTCGTGACCGCCATGTTGTTGGGCAATATTCTCGCAAGTTTCGCCTTGGCGTATCGTACTGCTGCGTTCAGATCGCCGAGAGGCGGTTCTGATACTGTTTGAACGGTCACAGGTTGACACCCCACGACAAGGAGGGAAAGCAGGATAATTTGTGCTCTTGTCATATTTTGTTCCGTAGCCAACGTGGGCGTTCACGGGAGGGCGCAGCCCGTACCGTGCGACGCCGTGTTCGCATTTCTGTTCTTCATCTGGCCCTGCAAAACGTGATCGTTCCGATGATCAGTGGCAACAACAGAATCAGCCACCCTCCAAACCGTACAAGACAACCCGGCGTCTCTGCGGTGATTCCCTGCCCGCGCATGACGCCGACATAACTCCCCAGTTCATCACCGAACCAGATGCAGGCCATTGGTAAGGCCAATCCCGCGATGACCTTTAGGGCCGTTGCGGCGTCAGCCGCAAAGAATGCTCCACACAGGTAGACGAGAGCCAAAATCCCTGAAAGTATCCGATTCCAATCCATTGTCTCAGATGCGAACAAAGAGCGTTTTATCCCTTGTGCGGCGAGTATACACCGCTGGCCTTGGGG
>JBAXWO010000551.1:0-2426 GCA_037128375.1 bacterium | reverse complement strand
CAACACTCCGGTACTCCTTCATTTGTATTCCAAATTCGGTCATTGAAGCACTCCTTGTTTGTCCTCTTGCTGCTGTGCGCGGAATCCACAACCTCAACACCCCGAAACGCTAGCAAGCGCGCCCTTCAGGAATCAATAAGAAACTGGGTTAGGCCCGTGATTTTGCTGTTGCGTTTTGTGCAAGAGACAAGCAAGGTTTCTCCTAGTTACTGCAGAGGCTGGGCACTTTCGCGATTCGGAAGTGACAGGGCTTAAGTTCGTCAACCGTCGAAACAGGAGGCATCCAATGAGTCGCTGCGTATCGTTCAGATGGGCAATGAGTATCGCGGGCATTGTGGGAATCGTCTTCGGGACGACGGCGGGCGCGCAAACGGCGCCGGTCGCGGCCCCTTCGTCTGCCGCGCCCACGGCGGCGGTCTCCACCAATGTGCAGGACTACAGCCAGGGTTTCCGCGCCTTCATCAACATGGGGCTGCCGGATACCTCAAAGGCAAAGTACGTCAAGCTCGAGAGCAACGGCCGTGGCATGCGCGATCCGATGATGTATCGCCTGTATGAACTTCCGTTGTCCGGAAATGCCTGGCTGGTTTCCGAAAACAAGGAGGGCAAGAGTATTCTGGTCTCCTCCCTGGGAGGGACGCTCGAACTCAGCGACCAGAAGGCGGCCACGAAGAAGCCGGCAGACGAAACCGGCAAGTGGACCCCCGCCGACCTGTCCCGCGATCTTGCCAAGGCGATTACGTTCGTGGATCAGAAGATCAAGGCCAAGGCCGCCGGCGGACGGGAAATGCGATACGATTCCTTCCTGCAGTCGGATGAGTCGTCCGGCGTGCTGTTTCTGCTGGCGGCCTTCGCCTGGCAGAATGGCCGGACTCAGGAAGCGAATGCCCTGGCCGGCCGCCTGTTTACGCTGGTCGGCGATTCACGGAAGGTCATTGTCGGCGCCTTGAACGTCATGGCCAATGCCCAGTTGGCCGTGACGGCGGATGGCTTCTGGAAGACGGGTGACTGGAAGGCCTACCACGCATCGGTGACCGCGCTATTGAAGAAATTTCCGGCTGGCTGGCGTCAGGCTGGCGCGGTCAGGTTGTTGGCCGGGCACCTACAGGCTCGGGGCGCCATGTCGGAACCGCCGGCCGTCACGGGTGAGGGGCTCGGCGAGGAAGACCTGAAACTCGCCGCCGCCCTGGCCTCGGAGACCAATAGGGCGAGCAGGCGAGGGTGGGGCGGTGAGTTGTGGATTCTGCCGCCCTCCAAGGCGATGGGCGGGATAAAGGACGACAGCGCGATCGGCCGTATCAAGGCTCGCGGGATCAAATCTGTTCCACTATTGATCGCGTTGATTTCCGACGAGACGTTATGTCCGCTGCGCCGCAGCGATATCGGCATGCCGACCTACTCGTCGTATTCTTCCCGCAACGAGGCCCAGACGGGCGAGGCGGAACGCGCCCAGGCCCTGTACAACCAGATGGACCGCCCCCTGACCCGCGGGGAGATCGCCCGCGGGTTGTTGGCGCCCCTGTGCCGGCGCGAGGAGAACGCGGGGTTTGACGAGTCCGAGGTCGCACCGGAAGAGGTACTGGAGGGTGCCAGGAAGGTGTATGCGGAACTGAAAGCCCTCCCGCCTTCCGGACTGGCGGGTCACTTCCTTAAGAATGGCGATCAGAGACAGAAGCAGGCCGCCATCGGCGCCATGCTCGAAAGCGATGTTGAGGCCCACGCGCCGGAGATCGAGGCCTTCCTACTGACCCCGCCATCGGACGAGTCGGGCGCCATGAGGATGGGAATGGGCAACGGACTGGTCCAGCAATATGTCCAGAAACGTGGCGAGAAGGCCGCGGACTTCGTCGAGAAGTTCGCCGCCATGGCGAAGGCAACCGACTTGCCGGCCGGTATGGCCGATA
The DNA here is from genome assembly GCA_037128375.1 of bacterium. Classification (GTDB taxonomy): domain Bacteria; phylum Verrucomicrobiota; class Kiritimatiellia; order CAIKKV01; family CAITUY01; genus CAMBRF01. Next base: position 522 of record JBAXWO010000551.1, on the reverse strand, counting down.
ACGCCGAATACGTGAAGCAGATGGAAAAGCAGGCCGAACGTGAGATCAAGACCCTGCGGGCCATGGTCAAGAAACAAGACCTGTCCACGATCGTCGCCGGCCTGGCGGAAGACGGAGACGGAAACGAGGGAACAGCGGCGGCCTACACCGCCCTGAGCCATATGCCGGCCTCCCAGGCGTTGCCGGCCCTGCTGACCGCGGCCGTGAAGTCGACCAATGCCGCCACGCGGGCCCGCATGCTCCAGATGATGCCGATGCTGCGTTATTCCGGCATGCAGGAGGCGGTCGCGCAGGAGCAGATGTCGGAGGAAGGAGCGGAGGGGGAGGAAGCCGCCATGAAGGCGCTGGCCGATAAGAACAAGCTGAGCATCGGCGCCCATGTCGCCGACTGGAAGATCCTTCTGGCGGATACCCGGGCGGTGCCGGGCGGAAGGGTGTATACCGGCGGCGCGTTTGAATACACCATTGCCGACTTGGCGGCCGGGGGTATCGAAAGTCTTTATGGGGACGCCAGTACCATGG
>JBAXWO010000550.1:0-2431 GCA_037128375.1 bacterium | reverse complement strand
CCAACGTCAGCGCGCACCCTCCGACGGACCCGCTTGCGGGGCCGGAGGTAGCGCGCCTTGTTGGAGCTCCTTGTCCTGCACCATTGAGATCTTCACCTTGGGCATTCTGAGCGTCCCCTGCCATGTGTTGAGAAAATGCGCAAACTGCTCTTTCCCAAGATGCACGCGGTTCGTGGGTACTGTCGAGACAGACGGACCGATTGCCAGAGTTACGGAAAGGAAATAGTCGTTCGTGGTACTTGGTTTCAAGGACCACGTCGCCAAGTCGGGAGACATGATGTTGAGGGAGCCATCCTTCGCTCTACCCCCGCCATTGTATGGACTCGCTCGCAATCGCATTGTTGAGTCCGGTGGGAGTTTGAGCCACTCGTGAGGCAACGCAGGCCCCGAATAGGCGCCCCGTACTGTCGGAACGGACTGGCCACTGCCGTTTGTCACCTCAAATCTCACGGAGGATACCGGGTTCCACTCGATTTCCAGGCATGCACCTGCTGCACCGGAGTCCTCCTGCAAATCGAGGTACACAAAGGCATCGACCATTACGATCCGTCCTCGGAGTTCTGCGTGCTGGTTCCTGACCGGTTCAGACCAGTACCCGATTGCGGTCACATTCGTGTCGAGTGCAGCGCACAATGCAGTGCTGCAACTCGCCATCAGAAGGAGGATGATTGCCATCTTCATCAGTCTATCCTCTGCCCCAACGTTCTCCCGCCGAGTGCCCGCAGGGCACGAGGTAGGGAGCGACGCGTTGTTGGCCTAATGGGTGAACATCCATAGTCCATTTGTGAGCATCTTTGCTCTGTTCCGATACAGCAGACCTTGTTCTTCGGCTCCTTCGGTGTAGCCAATGAAGCCGGTTCGAGGAGGCCCATAGACAAACACGAGTACTCGGTTGGTGTTCACAACAATGTGCCATGGCTCCATTTTTCGAATGATCGCCGGGACATCCTGTCCGTACTCTCCTTTTCCCGTTGCATTGCCCTCTCACCCTTATCTGCCCAGGATCTGTGAGGCCAGTCATCTCTGTAATGCGCACGATTCGCGATCATCTCACGACACGCCGCAAGCAGAGCCTGTGGATCGGCGGTTAGGATTTGCTGTCTGGCATGATCCGCTTTGTAGGGCGCAATGATGAAGCCCCAGACAAGGAAGATGCCGATGTAGAGGATAGGCACAGCCAGAAGTGGCCCTCCGATTGCCCATCCAACCCACCATGCTTTTCCATGCTTCTTCATAGTGCGAGGCATCGCGGTAGGGACACCCGTTACCGGGTGCCCCCCGCACAGATCCCGGCGTGCAGTATTCCCGCACCGGGCTCTTCGCTGTGTTCGTTCGCTACTTTCCGCACCAAGCGGATCAACAACAAGCAAATCGTCTCTTCTGGGCCGGTTCAGTGATACGCGGTCTCGGTATTTTGTACCGCTCCAGCAACCGATTGAACCGCTCCCATGAGTATCCCCGCCGCTGGCTACGGCGGTTCAACCACTTGAACACGATCCGACAGGCCTGTCGATAGAACTCACCGAGGCTCCTGCTGTTGTAAGGTACCCCATAGTAGTTCCAGTGCCCAAGTAGTTTCCGTGCCAGCGTCTTCATCATCGGACGAAGTCCTGCAGACCGTTCTTTCTTGAGCCAGGCCGTTAGCTCCCGCAATCCCCGTTTCAGCCGAGACCTCATAGTCCGCTGTTTCAAGTGCGGCCGTCGATTCCGGTCCAATCCCCACCGAAACTCGAACCCCAGAAAGCTGAAGCTCTCATTCTGATGAGTCTCAAATCCCGTAAATCTTACCAGCCGGGTCTTCTCCTCAGAAAGGGTGAGACCAAACTTGGCCAGCCGTTCCTTCAACTGCTCCAGAAAACTGGTCGCGTCGGCCTTGCTTTGAAACGCACTCACGAAATCATCCGCGAAGCGCATCATCACGCACTGCCCTTGCGATTCTTTCTGGAACCGCTTCTGGAACCACATATCCAACACATAGTGCAGATAGATGTTGGCCAACACCGGCGAGATCACCCCTCCCTGTGGAGTCCCTGTTGCAGGATGTATCACCGTCTGCATGTCCTCCAGTACCCCCGCTTTCAGCCATTTCAGGATCAATCCCGTAAAGGCTTGGTCGTTGATACGTTCGTTCAGCATCCGGATCATCCAATCGTGGTTCATGTTGTCGAAAAATCCCTGAGATGTCCGCGTCCACCACCCACCCGTATGGCCCGAATTGCAGCCGAGCTGTTAACTCTCGTACCGCATCCTTCGCGCCCCGTTCCGGCCTATACGCAAAGCTGTATCCGTAGAAGTCCGCTTCATAGATGGCCTCGAGAACCATCTTTGCCGCGTACTGCACGACCTTGTCCTCCAGCACAGGAATCCCCAAGGGGCGGCGTTTGCCAGGGGCAAGTCGAAAGTGTAGCTGCCGTGGCGGTTTGAAAATGCA
>JBAXWO010000055.1:0-9979 GCA_037128375.1 bacterium | reverse complement strand
CCAATTCATTTTCCGGAAATCAGCACCTTTTCCCTGTCGAGATCAGGAAGTCTGACGTTATGGCGCTCCCCATGTCCTGACTATCCGCCAGATTAGGCAGCGCGTACGCCGCGCCGATCCACTGCCCGCTCGAATGGATCAGTCGCGTTTCCAGCATCCGTTCCCGGACCAACTGCACCACGGCCAACCCATGCTTCGTCAGCACAGGCCGCACGGCGTCAATGATCTCGGGCAGGGGAGCGAAGCTGTACTTCTTCTGCCCCGCATAAACCGTCTTCGTCTTAGGCGGATTCGTCATCTCGCCCTGGGCCGCAACCAGCGCTCCCGCCACCTTCTCAATCTCCAAACTCTGCACCGCATCCGTCTTTACATCAGTCGCTGTCTCCATCCGCTGTCTCCTTCTTTCTTTAAGGTGGGCGCCGCTGTTCCGAGCGGCGCTTCTTCTCTTCAATGTGGGAGCCGGTCTCCGCACCGGCGATTCCCTCCCCAACAACCCAACAACTCAACAACCTTCTTCCTCTCAGTCCTCAACTCTCGGCCCTCGGCGCTCCAAGCTCCCCGCTAGAACCGGTACCCCGGTTCTCCCCCCGGTTCTGCCACCCCATCCTCAATCACCACACTGCACTCATCCCCCGTGCTCACCCGTGTCCCGATCGCCTGCAAACCTTTCTCTTCCAGCCACCCCCCAAACTCCCGCAAGGTCCCGGTGTCCATACACTCCAACCGGTCCAGCAGGACGAACCCGCACTCCGGTTTCATCGCCGCGCAGATCGCGGCCGATACCTGCAATTGCTCCGCCCCCGACATGCAGTCCCACCGCTGCCCCCGAAACACCAATTCCCCGGCCTCATCAATCGACAGCCCGTCCAGCGGCATCGTTACCGTCGCCAGCAACGTCAACCGTTGTTCCCGGACCCCCTCCAGTTTCAGACTCATGTCGGCATACTGCTCCCGCAGATGTTCCGCCTCTGCCTCGGCATTCCGCTTCGACTCATTGGCCCGCACCCGGGCGTTCAACGCGTCGATCTGCTCCAACTCCTGCTTAACCGCCGTCGTATCCTGGTCCTGCAAATCCGCCACCGTCGCCCGGGCCGCCAACAGCGTCCCCCGCGCCCGATCCGCCTCCGCGGCCGCCTTTCCCGTCTCTTCCTCCGCATCCGCCAGGGCCCCTTCCAATTCGGCCACGCGCTTCTTCAGCATGCGCAGCCGCTCGTCCGCCGCCTGCACGCGCTCCGCCGCGCGCCCCGCGTCACGACGCAACGCATCATTCCGCGCGTTATGGGAAAGGGTGTCCTGCATTCGTTGCGCCATCTCGCCCCCCGAGAGCGGCGCCTCCGGCGCCGCCGGGTCGAACGGCAACTCACTGGCATACTTCGCCTTGCGGTCCGCCACCTGTCCCAGGACCCGCCGCTCGTCATACAACCGCTTCGCCTCCTCGTTCAGCCGCTGTAACGCGGTCCCAAAATCGGGGTAGGCGTCCAGCAGCATCGTCGCCTTCTCAGCGCCGGTCGCCGCCATGAACCGCGGCAGGTTCAAGGCAAACAGGTTCACGAACTCATTCAGCAGCGCCTGGCCGCCCTTCCCGGTGGCCGACGTCACCTTCAGACTCCCATTCACCCCCTTGCGCTCAACGGTCATCCCGTTATCCAGGCTCACCCTCACATAAGCCTCATCCGCCCCCTCATGGACCGGCTGTGACGGCCGGAACCGGTCACCCCCAAGCGCCCACATAATCCCATCCAGCACACTGGTCTTTCCCTGTCCATTCCGCCCCCCGATCACGGTCAAAGCGGTCCCCGAGCAATCCAACCCCACAGCCCTAACCCGCTTCAGGTTCTCCACCTCCAGCCCAACAATCTTCACGTTATTCTTCATCTCTTTCCTTCGTGCTTGATTCCCTCTTCAATGTGGGAGGCGCACTCCGTGCGGCGATCTTTCTTCTTAGCGTCCTTCGCGACTTCGTGTGAAAAACTCCCGCCTTCTGAATTCTGTCTCCTGACTTCCACCCTCTGACTCAGGTCTCACACTCACGTTTCTGCGTCCCTCTTGGCACTCGGCCCTGCCCGCTCCCCGCCCCACGCTTGCCTTTCTCTCTTGAATGTGGGAGGCGCACTCCGTGCGGCGATCTTTCTCGTTCTTCTGCCATCCGACCGTCTACCGTCTGCAGTCTGCCGTCTGCAGTCTGTAGTCTTTTTCCTCGGCGCTCGGCCCTCCATGCTCCGCGCTCCCCGCTACCCCCTCTTCTCCCTCCTCAGCTTCGCCGCCCGCCGCCGGAACTCATCGCTCTGCAGGTACGCCTCCACCTCCGTCATTCGAAACTTCCGCCTGCCCCCGAGCTCATGCCCTGGCACTCCCCACCGCCACAGCGAACATGCACTCACGCCCAACCGCTTCGCAGTCTCCTTCAACGTCAGAAACGCCTCTGTGTTTCTGTTCTCTGACCTCTGTCCACTCACCTCGGGGTCTCCCCGCAGTACTCGCAACGCCGCCACCTTCCGCTCGTCCGTCGCACCCACCACCGCCGCCAGCAACTCACCAGTCAAATCACTCACAGCCAGTTTCCTTTCTCTTGCTCGTTCTCATCGATCCGTAGTCTGTCGTCTGCCGTCTGCGGTCTGCCGTCTATCCTCTCGGCCCTCGGCACTTCCCGCTTGTCACCCCTCACGTCTCACACTTCACATCTCACGTCCTCACGCCCACACGATGGCAAGAGGGTGGGGGGGCAGGCCATGTTTGGCCGCTCAAATGTCCGCCAATGTCCGCACCCGCAAAAATGTCCGAATGCCTTCGCGCCCAATAAAGACAGGCCATTGCGGCCTATTTGAGCCTGTTAATAACTTTGCGAAATAGGTGAAAAAATGTCCGCAGAATGTCCGCACCGATGTCCGAATGTCCGTTTTCGGTCAAATGTCCGCCAAAAACGCCAATTCGTTACAAAAATGTCCGAAAAAAAGTCCGAATGTCCGCATGTCCGCATGCCTGCGATCAGCATCCCACTCAATGTTTACAAGGGGATTGCAACCAATGTCCGCGAAATGTCCGCATGTCCGCGAAATGTCCGCATGTCCGCATGCCTGCGATCAGCATCCCACTCAATGTTTACAAGGGGATTGCAACCAATGTCCGCGAAATGTCCGCAAGTCAGAATGTCCGCGAAATGTCCGCGAAATGTCCGCATGTCCGAAACCAATGTCCGGCCATTGGTCGCCAGTTCACAACTCGGCCCATTCTCAGCCATGCCGGCTAATACAAGGTTCGCATCACGAGAAAGATAAAAAGGATTCAGAAATATCAGACTGACATGGTTCTGGTCGCATGATAAATTGTCCCGACTGAGATGCGCAGAGAGGACTTAATATGCCCGAGATATGTCGATTTTTCGGAATCATCATTCGGATGTTTTTTGACGAGCACAACCCTTCACATATCCATGCGGAATATCAGGGGAACAAGGCTGTTTTCGATCTGAATGGCAACATTACCAAGGGGGATCTCGGATCGCGTACGGCCGTTCGGCTGGTGCGCGAATGGATCGACCTGCATGGCAATGAATTGCGTGAAGATTGGGAACTCGCTCAAGCGGGAAAAGAAATCAAGAAAATTGCCCCATTGGATTGAGGTGCATGATGTGGAATCTCAACGACGTTCAACAAATTGAATATAAGTCAGATTATACTTTCAGGATTGTCTTCGATGATCGCACTAGCGGTATAGTTGATTTTTCTGAATATCTGCACCGTGGCCCCATTTTCGCTCCGCTCAAGAATCTTGAATTCTTCCGGCAGGCGAAAATCGAAGGCGGGACAATTGCCTGGCCGAACGGGGCGGATATTGCTCCCGAGACTCTTTATGAAAAATGTGAACAATCGGGTGCGCGCGCCGCTTTGCAGCACGCATGACCCGTGACGTCCCCCGCTACTCCGCCTCCCCTTACCGCTTTCCGCCTACCGCTCCCCGCTTTCCCCCGTGTCGCTCAGCGCTCCCGTCTCCGGTCTGCAGTCTGCCGTCTGTAGTCTGTCGTCTTCCCCTTCTCCCTCTCGGCGCTCGACCCTTCCCGCTACCCCGCCTCCCCCACGGCCCGGCGGTATCAGTCCCGCAACGAACGCCTTGCCGATCTCATGCGCCGCATGGGCATCTGTGAGGAGAAGAGCAGCGGCGTCGACAAAGTCATTCAGGCGGCTGAGGCTTATCAACTTCCTGCCCCGGACTTCCGCGTCGGTCACCTGCGTACCAGCGCCCTATTGTTCGCCCACGTGGACTTCGAGTCCATGGACCGCAACGACCGCATCCGCGCCTGCTACCAACACTGCTGCCTGCGCTACGTCACAAACCGGAAGATGACGAACCAAAGCCTCCGGGAACGTTTCAAACTGCCGGAGAAGAAGGCCGAAGCGGCCTCCCGCACCATCAAGGAGACCATCGAGGCCGGCAAGATCCGACTGGCTGACCCAACCCAAACGTCTCTTCGTTACCGCAACTACGTGCCATTCTGGACCTGATTTGTCATTTAGAAACAAAGCGCCGTGAACCATGGCGCAATGAGCAACCCCCTACATGTCAACGCCTTGCTTATTTTGTCGCTGTCCGCCCCTCACGTTTCACCCCTCACTCATTCCCATCTGACTCAAGTTTTAGGTTTTCCGCCACAGGCGGATCCGCCTCCGGTGGATAAACTCAGGTTTCCTCTTCGCTTCCCCATCAGTCCTCAACCCTCGGCGCTCCACGCTTTCGTCTGTAGTCTGCCGTCTACGGTCTGCGGTCTTTCCGATCCCGCCCCCAATGTGGGAGGCGCACTCCGTGCGGCGATTCTCCGCGTCCAACACGGTCCCCGATTGCACTTCTGGGGACGATCCTGCTATCCTTGGCCCCCATATGGAAATGACCACAGAACAACACATTTACCGCCACAAGTCTTTCATGCACGCCAACTGGGAAATACTGGCCGCATTCGCATGGGGGCATTACCAGAAGGACGGCCGTGGGATGGTGGTCGTGCTCGAGGATGAGTTCATCCATGCCGCCACCCCCCAAATGAAGGCGTTCAGGTTCGACTACGCCGCCAAGGATAGCGGTCTCCTTCGCCAAATAGACGCCGATCTCACGCCCAAAGAATGGGGCTGGCTGGACACCTACGATCCTGACCATCGGGTCATCGTCATCATCGTGTGTAAGGCCGGACTCAGCACCTACCTGATCGGAGGTCCAACGAAACCGTCCGAAGCATTTATCAAGGAGAAGGCGAAGTACAACTGAGCCACCGCGCCGGATCGCCAGGTTCCCGTCCACCGTCAACCGCCCACAGCGTCCCTCTTTCCGTTTGGCGCCGCTAAGCGGAAGCGAAGCAAGGTCCCGCCATTTCCGCTCTTTCTAAACTGCGTCCCTTATCGCAATCGCCGTATCGGCGAGTTCCTCAAGGAATTGGACATGACGGAAGGCCGGGCAACCGGGATTCCCAAGATCCTGCATGCGATGAAACAGAACGGCTCACCAACGCCGGAATTCGACTTCGACAAGGACCACACGTATTTCATGTGCCGCCTGCCGATCCACCCTCAATCGAAACCGCCCGTGGTCTTGCCAGGCCCAGCCGGCGCCAACGCAGTCACGGATCAAGTCACGGATCAAGTCGCAGATCAAGTCGGCGAAGAGGTCCGTCGCTTGTTGTTGGCGGTGCAAGGCGCGATGACCGGCCGTGAATTGCAGGACGCACTCCATCTTCGGGGCAGGGTGAATTTCCGGAAGAAATACCTGACGCCTACGCTAGCTGCCGGCCTGATCGCCATGACCGTCCCCAACAAACCCAACAGCCGCCTCCAGAAATACCGCCTCACGCCGAAAGGCGTCGCGTACCTGAATGCACGGGGACCGCAGGCATAACTCATCCCGATCAACGTGCCCCCCGATCCGTCCGAAACGTCCGCTTCGTCTGATTCCCTCTTCGTGATCGGCGCCGCGAAACGCCAGCGAAGCAAGTCGGCACTCCCTCGCTGCTCGCCTGCCGCTTCCCCCTCGCCGATACTCCGCTGCGGTCTGCAGTCTTCTTCTCCCTCTCGGCCCTCGGCGCTCCCCGCTCAGCGCTTTCGTCTGCAGTCTGCCGTCTGCAGTCTGCCGTCTGCGGTCTTCTTCTCCCTCTCGGCCCTCGGCACTCCCCGCTCAGCGCTCCGCGCTTTCCTCTTCCCGCCTCCCGCTTGCCGCGATCACCCCACCGTCAAAATCGCATCCTTCGCTGCCTTGGCGATCTTGAACTTCAGGACGGTCTTGGCCGGAATCTGGATCGTCTCACCGGTGGCGGGATTCCGCCCAGTCCGGGCCGCGCGCTCAACCTTGACGAGTTTCCCCAGCCCCGGAATGACGAATCCTTCAGAAGCTTCCCGGTGTGCCATTGTGACCAGGGTCTCCAGCATGCCTGCTGCCTGCTTCTTTTCCACCCCGACCGTTTCCGCCAACTCCGCAATGATCTCACTCTTGCTCTTCATGCCGTCTCCTCTGTTGGATTGATCAACACCAGTTGCCCTTATGCCCCGCACCGGCCCGCATGTCAACAACCCAGGTCTGTACCCTGCGGCCCAGTCTTGTCTGCCATCATTCGAACAGCATCAGTGCTTCCCACTGGGCGCAAAGGGGGCTGGCGTCTTGTCCTGGCGTCGCACGCCTACCGCGCTCAACTATCCACGCCTCCTTGCGGTTTTCTTCCCCACTCGCAGTCCACTTAAACCGTTCCTTGAACTTTTTGCTCCAAACGAATACGTTTTCCGCCAGAGCCGTTGCCAACATCGGTGGACGAGCTTGATCATTGGGTCGAGGCGGGCAAGACTGCACTGAAGTCTGACCGAATTCCCTAACCATGGCACTGACCGAACACGAGACCCGCGGGCAACTCATTGACCGCCAATTGGAACTGGCCGGCTGGCGGTTGGATGACCGCACACAGGTCCGCCGCGAAGTTCCCGCTGACAATGCCGTCCGTTATACCTCTGACATTGAATACAAAGCCGGCTCAGGCGGGATCACAGACGATTGCCTCTATGATGAGGACGGTTGCGTGCTGTCGGTGGTTGAGTGCAAGCGCACATCTCGGAATCCCCGTGAAGGCGAAGAGCAGCTTAGACTTTATGTAGCCCGCGTTGCCAAAAACCAACCCTTTTCTCCCTTCGGCTTTATGGCGAATGGCCTGACCAACTGGTTCTGGGAAGTTGGTTTGGCCCACCCCCGCATGGTCGCCGGTTTCTTCACGCGGGCCGACCTCAAGCGCTTTCGCTTCATCCGCCAGAATCGCCAACCCCTGGCTGCCGAAGTCATCAATCCCGCAATCGTGGACCGGCCCTACCAACATGAAGCCATCCGCCGTGTGGCAGAGGCCTTTACCGCCGGCAAGCGCCGGGCGCTGCTGGTCATGGCCACCGGCACGGGCAAGACGCGCACCGCCATGGGCCTTATTGACATCTTTCTGCGCACGCATTGGGCGCAAAAGATTCTCTTTGTGGCCGACCGCGACGCCTTGGTCGAACAGGCGCTCAACGACGGATTCAAGGCGCACCTTCCTCACGAGCCGCGGGTGCGCATCCACACCGCGAGCATTGATCAGGATAAGCGCCTCTACGTTGCCACCCTCCAGACCATGGCCCGTTGCTTTGAGCGGTTCAGCCCCGGCTTTTTCGATCTCATCATTTTCGACGAAGCCCACCGGTCCATCTTCAATCGCTTCACCGAGGTCATCGAGTACTTTGATGCCCGGATGATCGGCCTCACGGCTACCCCCGCCGCATTCATTGACCGTGACACGTTCCGCACCTTTGACTGCCACGACCAACTCCCCACGTTCCTCTACCCCTACCCGCAAGCCGTCTCCGAGAAACGCCTCGTGGATTTCCGCCTCTACCAAGCCCAAACCAGTTTCCAGCGTAAAGGCATTAAGGGGGCCGACCTCAGCGAAGAAGACCGCAACACCCTTTTCGAGCAGGGCCTCGACCCCGATCAGATTGACTTCTCCGGCACCGACATGGAAGTCCTCGTTTCCAACCGGGACACCCTCCGCCGCCAGTGGGAGGAAATCATGAATGTCTGCATCAAGGACCGTGGCGGACATCTCCCAGGCAAGACGATCATCTTCGCCATGACGAAAGACCACGCCGACCGCATCCGCGATGTGTTTGAGGAACTGTTCCCCGAACACGTGGGCCTGCTTCAAGTGATCCATCACGGCATGGAACGGGTCCACGACGGCCCATACGGCGACGGCCTCATCACCCAGTTCAAGAAACTGGACAAACCCCGCATCGCCGTTTCCGTGGACATGCTTGATACCGGCGTGGACATCCCGGAGGTGGTGAACCTGGTCTTCATGAAACCAGTCCAGTCGTGCATCAAACTCTGGCAGATGATCGGGCGCGGCACCCGCAATCAGGAAGCGTGCCGCTTCTTCGATCGACTGCCTGAGGGCAAGAAGGAAGAGTTTCTCATCATTGACTTCTGGCAGAACGACTTCGGCAAACAGACCGAGGAACGCGGCCCAACTGAAATGCCCGTTCTCGTCCGCCTCTTCAACACTCGGCTCGACATTCTGACCACCACCATTACCCACCCGGGTGCGGCCGCCCACCAACAGGCTGTGGCGGACTGCCGTGCCATGCTCTCCCGCGTCCCGGTTGACTCGTTTCTCGTCCGCAAGGTCTGGGGAACGGTCGCTGTCGCCTGGGAGGACGCCAGCTTCTGGCAGCACATCACGGCGGACAAGATCAACTTCTTGCGCCTGAAAGTCGCTCCCCTGCTGCGGCTGGTCCCCGATGTGGACGTATCAGCGGAAACCTTCGCGAACAAGGTCGAGCGGCTCAATCTCCAGATAATCCGCGGCCAACCGTCGCCTGACCTGCTCCAGTCCATCGCCGAAGACGTGAGTCTGCTCCCGCCGCATGTTCTGTCCGACGCCGTTTACGCCGCCTCGGTCAAACTCGCAACCTCGTCTGACCTGGCCCAGGCCACACCGCCGCAACTCAAGAAACTCGTCGAGGACCTGGCCGGTCAGATGAAGAACAAGCGCCGACTCAATTCGTTCCTCACGATTGACCTGCCGGACTTCATCGCCGGCAAGAACTATGTCCTCATTGGCACGTCCGGCCAGCCGGTGCATGTGGAGGAGTACCGCAAACGGGTTGAAGCGTGCATTCTGGCACTCACCGAGACCCACCCCGCGTTGGTCGCCATCCGCGAAGGCCGCGAGCCCTCCTCGGACGCCCTGGTCGATTTGGAACGCGCCCTCCACAACGAACTCACCGGGGCCGGCATCCAACTGTCCGCCAAGACCGCCCGGCAGGCCTATGGCGTCAACCTGGACAACCGCTCCGGCTTCCTTGGCTTTGTCCGGCACGTTTTGGATATCGACGCCATCCCCAACTACGAGGCCGTTGTCGCAGCCCAATTCCAGAATCACATCACCCGCCACAACTATTCCGGCGACCAGATCCGATTCCTGCGTGCTGTACAGGATGTGTTCCTGACCAAGAATCGCCTGTCCGAAGCCGACCTCTACGAAGCTCCGCTGACCAGTTTCGGCCGCAACGCCGTGGATCGTTTCTTCTCCCCTGATGAAATCAAAGAGATCGTGGCCTTGGCCGAACATGTGGCCGCATAACCCAAATGGACGCAGACTTCAAACAGCATGTGCAACGAGTTGAAGAGCGGTTCGCGTCTCTGATGGCGTCGTGCATTCTCCAGTATCCTTTGGGGACGGCTCAACTCCCCCTAGCAGGCGTCTACCTGTTTACCGAGGGCCAACGGCATCTCTACGTCGGCAGGGCCAATAACCTCCGAACCAGACTCAACCAACACCAACGGGAGTCCTCACACGCCAACACCGCCGCATTCGCGGCCCTGCTGGCCAAGGAGAAATGCAAAATCAAACGCGAATATGGGCCCAAACATGCGCGCCAGATTCCGGAGAACTGGCACACCGAGTTCAGCCAGGCGAAGGCCCGCATCCGTG
>JBAXWO010000549.1:0-2432 GCA_037128375.1 bacterium | reverse complement strand
GGCTGGATGGCGGCCTCGATTCTGAAAATGCTCGCCAATCTGCGCCAGACCGGCCGGGTCGACTTCCAGTACCTGGCCAGCCTGGGCGGAATGCCCAGCGCACATTCGGCCATGGTCAGCGGATTGGCAACCGCTGTGGGCCTCCGCGAGGGATTTGGCAGCACTATTTTCGCGGTGACTCTGGCGTTTGCCGCCGTGGTAATGTTCGACGCCTCGACCGTCCGACGTGCCACGGGGCTTCAGGCCCGTTTGTTGAACCAGATCGTCGACGAAGTGTTCAAACACCACCACCTGTCCGCGCAAAAGCTCAAGGAGATCCTGGGACACACCCGTATGGAGGTGTTCGCGGGCATGTTGGTCGGCATCACCACCGGCTTGGTCGTCGGCCTTTGGACCCGGCCCCCCGCCTGATTCCCAACGCATTCCCCATGACCCATCATCCCATGCAAGGCATTATCTTCGATATGGACGGAGTCCTCACCGATTCCGAACCCCTCATCTGTTCCGCCGCCATGAGCATGTTCGCCGAAAAGGGCCTTCAAGTCCTGCCGGCGGACTTTCTTCCTTTTGTGGGAACCGGTGAGAATCGCTACCTGGGGGGCGTAGCGGAAAAATACGGGCTTGCGATGGATATCGACCTGGCCAAGAAACGCACCTACGAGATTTACCTGGCGATGGTGCCCACGAAACTCCGCGCCTTCCCGGGCGCCGTCGAGTTCGTCAACGCCTGCCGATCCGAAGGTTGGCGGATTGCGGTGGCCTCCAGCGCCGACTGGATCAAAATCGAAGCGAACCTGAACACCATCGGGCTCCCCCCCCGCCTTTGGGACGCGATCATCACGGCCGAGGATGTCGTTCACAAGAAGCCCGCGCCGGATATCTTCCTCGCCGCCATCCTGAAGTTGGGTCTTCCGGCCGCCCGGTGTGTCGTGATCGAGGACGCCCCTAACGGGATCCAAGCCGCCCGGGCCGCCGGCGTGCGGTGCGTGGCGGTGGCACAAAGTTTCGGCGCCGACAGACTCTTCGAAGCGGACTTGATCCGCCCCTCGATCGCCGCCCTGACCCTGGACGATCTGCGTCAACCATGAAGGTGGACCGTGCTGTCCCAGCGCGGTCAGACGCCGGCAGGGACACCGGCGTCCCCCTATCGATCCTTACCTCGCCGCCAGATGCTCCTTCAGGAACGCCGTGACCTCTTCCTCAAACGTCTTGCCGCTTTCCTCGCGCCCCGTATTGTGGGAGCCGCGCAGCGTGACGAATCGTTTCGGCTCGCGCGCCGCCAGGAACAACTTCTGCCCCATGGCAAAGGGAATCATCTCGTCGTCGGGACTGTGCGCAATCAGCACCGGACAGGTGATCGCGCCGAGACGGGCGAGGGTCGGGTACTGGAACCGGCACAACCACCGGACCGGCAGAAGGGGGTAGAGCCGGGCGGCCAGGTCGGGAATGGAGGTGAAGGTCGACTCCAGAACCAGCGCGCCGGGATGCTTATGCTCCGCCACCCAGGCGGCCACCGCGCCCCCAAGCGATTCGCCCCACACCACCATTTGATCCGCCGCCAGTCCCCGTTCGGCGACCAAATGCGTCCAGACCGCTTCGGCATCCCGATAGGTCCCCTCCTCCGACGGGCTTCCCGTACTCTTGCCATACCCGCGGTAGTCGAAAAGACAAACGTTGAGCCCCATGTCGTGAAGCATCCAGATCACGTCGATCCGCCCCCAGATATTGCCCGCATTCCCGTGGCAGAACAGCACCGTGGCCAGAGGGTTTTCGGCCGGCACAAACCAGCCATGAATCGTCTCCCCGTCCTCCGTCCGAACCAGCACCTCCGAAAACGCCAGCCCCGCCGTGGCCGGCGTCGAACTGAGGGCGCGCGACGGGTAGTAGACGTACCTGGCTTGGCGGAAATACATCAGGAGGGTCAGCCCCACATAGGACGCCAGCGCCACCCGGCCCACCGACCACATTAAATCCGGCATACGCATTCCCTTCACCCCTTGCACTCAGCCATAGGCGCCAAACCCGAAAAACCAATGTTTCTTGGCAAACCGGTACGACCAGCTGGCCTCCCGGATTTCCCGGCCCGGCACGTGGTGGCTCGAACACGGCGACAGCCCGCCCAGCTCGGCTTTGACCGTTCCCCGCCCGCTGCTGTCCCCGGCCCCCGTCTCCTCGGCCAATTGAAGCAGCAAATCAGGCCGCTCCATAATCACACACCCCCGTGTCGCCTTCGCCACCTGCCCCCGGAACTCACGGAGAAAGACCGAATTCGTCAGTCGCTCGTAGAGATCCGTTCCGTCTCCCACATTCTCCCCCGCCAATTGAAGCGGAGGACACGGCTCCACTCCGCCGGACGGACTGATATGGTGCCCGATCCCGGTCGCCGCCGGACAAAGCGCCCGCCCTTCGTCATCCCAGTAAGCATCCACAAT
>JBAXWO010000548.1:0-2437 GCA_037128375.1 bacterium | reverse complement strand
GCTAGCGCCGCCTGGCGCCATTTTCGCACGGAATTAACGAGCCAAAGGCGACGGCACCGCGGGAGATCGTCGAGGCGGATGATTTTCTCGTGAATCGTGCCTTCGGCCAGCAACTGGGCGCGAAAGGTGCCAGGGAGCAGCCCGCAAGCGACGGGCGGCGTGAAGAGTTCACCCTCCAGGTCGATAACAAGGTTGGCAATGGTCGATTCGGTGAGTTCCCCGCTCGAATTCCAGAGCAGGACATCGTCACAGTCCGGACAGGCAGACCCAGCCTGCTCGTAGGTCTTCCGGAAAGTGGTCTTGTGGTAGAGGAACAGATCGGAAGGGTCAATCGGGGAGGGGGCCAATTTAACCCTGACGGGGGTGGTCTGGGCGACCTGAAAGGGTTGCCCCTGAAGGGTGGCGACGCCGTCCCGGGCTACGAGCAGACGGAGCCGATGTGGACCGGCAGGCCGGATCTCGGTCCAGGATTGAAGCGAGGCCCTGATGTCGGGCACGGAGACACGAAAATCAAAATATTCTGCCGATTCGGACAGGCGTTGGAGATGGCGATCCAGAAGGAAAAAGCCTTCTTCGGGCGTCCAGAGCAGGGTTTCGAGCAATTGGAACTCAGGACGTTCATCGGTTAGAACACGCGCCTTGGTCCGGCACTCCTCATATTCGGCCTGGGAACTGGAGTCCCACACAATGCCGCCTCCCACCCCGTATTCCGCCGTTCCGGCGGACTTATCGATCAGCACGGTACGGATGGCGACGTTGAATTGGGCGTGGCGATGCGGGGCGATAAAGCCGATGGCGCCGGTGTAAATGCGTCGGGGGGTGGTTTCCAGTTCGGCGATGATCTCCATCGTGCGTGGTTTTGGGGCGCCGGTGATGGAGGCGCAGGGGAAAAGGGCGGTGAGGATATCGCGAACAGAAGCCTGCGTGTGCGCTGTGACGGTCGAGGTCATTTGCCAGGCTGTCGGATAACGTTCCAGCGTGAAAAGAGGGGAGGCGTGAACCGATCCGGGGAGGGCGATGCGGCCTAGATCATTGCGGATCATATCGACGATCATGACGTTTTCGGCCCGGTCCTTGGGAGATTGGAACAAGGCGTCAGCGCATCTCCGATCCTCGTCGAGCGTCCGGCCGCGCCGGGCCGTGCCTTTCATGGGGCGGGATATGATGCGGTCGTCCTCCAGCAGGAAGAACTGTTCCGGTGAGGCGGAGCAAAGCGCGAACCGGTCATTTTCAACAAAGGCGGCATGGTGGGCGTGCTGGGCACATACGAGGTCGCAAAAAAAGCTCCAGGGTTCATTGGCAAACGGCGCCTGAAGGCGGAAGGAGAAATTTACCTGGTAGGTATCCCCGTTATACAGATAGCGGTGAATCCGGGCCATGGCTTCGCGATATTGGTCGTGGTCGATGGACGGTGTCCAGCAGACGGGAGGGAGGGCGGGGTGGTTTGAAGGAGATGGAAGTGTGGCCCAAGTTTCGGGTTTTTCGTACAGTCCGAACCAGAGCAGGGGAAAGCCGGACGGGTCGGGTCTGACCATCAGGCTGGCGTCAAAAGCGGGGGCGGCCTCATAACTGATGAATCCCGCCGCATGGAGTTGCCGGTTGTTGACCAGGGTCTCGATCAGGTCAAGCGCGGGCAGGACCTCGGACGGCGTGTTGGCGGTTACGGTGCGGACGGGGTTTCGGAAAACCCGCCACTGCCCGGACAAGGAATCGTGAAAGGCGCAAAGGTTCACAGCCGTTGTAAGACTTCCTGCTCAGCGGCGCACAGGACCTCCAGCATGGCCCCGGCGTCCTCCGCCTCCCGGAGGGCGCCGAGTATGCCGGTCTGCATGCACACGGTGCAGAGTCGGGCCAGGGTATGCAGGTGGAGTCGATCATCCTGGCAACAGACCAGGAAGAACAGGTCGGTGGGGAGTCCGTCGTCGGCGCCGAAATGAATGGGCTGGATGGCGCGTCCCAGAACGATGAACGACTCGGTAAACATGTAGGGATCGTGATGCCGCGGGTGCAGGATGGCAAATCCGCCCGCGAGCGCCGTTGAGCAAAGCTGTTCCCGCTCCTCGATCATGCGGAGCAGATCGCGGGCGTCCGAGACGAGTTCGGTTTTTTCCGCCAGGCCCACCATATCCCGGATGGCGGACGCCCTGGTTCGCGAGCCCAGGCCGGGGGAGATGTGTTCGACGGTGAACAGGCGCGGCATGAGGGCCTTGCCATGGTCGAGATTGTGTATGCCGGACGACGAGCGCGAGTGGTAATCCGCCAGCCGCTTTTCGGGTAACTTGAGGATGCGTTGCGAGGCCCAGCCGTCGATTTCGGAGCGGCTAAACACGGCGCGATCCCCTTGCATTTTGAAGGGGATTTCCTTCCGCTTGACCAGGGTGGCGACATCACTTTGCGCCAGATGCAGGTAGGCGGAAACCTCCTTGATGTTGAATTG
>JBAXWO010000547.1:0-2438 GCA_037128375.1 bacterium | reverse complement strand
CGCGATCGTCCAAAACTCTGACAGGGGGCTTTTTCGACAGTCTCAACGTTCACACTGACGGTTTCGGCACCCCGTCTGCGGGTTGGCGAATACCGTCCGGTGTGTTATTGGGCAGTCGCCCTTCGACTGTGTCCTTTAAGGACATAAGCAAGTTGTAGATCTCCTTGTTCTCTTTCCGCAGTCGTAAAGTTCGGATGTAGATGAGCGCAATGCCGAACAAGACGAAGGACAAGGTGTAACCTGCAAGAAGTAGGCTCAACCGGTCAAGGTAAACATGGGTCGTAATGAACATCGCCAGACTGCACAAGACGTATGCGTTCAGGAAGACGATATCGAGGGTGTTACGGCGCTTCACCTGCTTGTCATCGAATAGTGATTTCATCTTTCGCTTCCTCTCAATGCCCAACGTCGCGGCTCATGCGCCGCAGGTCCCGCGGTCGCTTGTTGGCCGCTCCGATTATGCGCCCGCTGCAGCCAGTCGTTAGGCCCCTTGACCTTGTATCCAGTCTAGCACGAGTTCCTTGAGGTCATTTGTTCCCGCTCGCAGTTGCGCTGCTCGTATGCTTATCACGATGATCGCGCCCAGAATGCCCATGGCCAAGTCTTGCATTGTATTGGCCAGACTAATCTGAATGTTCGTCCCTTTCAGTTGATCGAGTGAGAATTCTGCAAATTCCCACAAGATAGTAGCTGTTGCAGTGAGGCTGCCGGTCAACAACAGTTCAAGAATCGCACATCGGCCATTTGGCGCCGCCTGCCGTGGCAACGTTTGAAAACACCTTGAAATGCAGAAGGCTATAGCCAAGCCGCCGCTAATGTGCATTGGGATATCTACAGGAGGCCACCATTTGTAGGCATTGAGAACACGGTCGATGAACATGTGTGTTGAAAAGACGAGCAGAGGGGCCCATCCTCCAACCTTAAGCACTTTCCAACATATTGATGCAATTGTGGTCATGTGTCCTCATTTGTGCTGCCAACGTAGCACTGAACCGCGGTGACCCGCCGCGGGGAACCGTCGCTGTCGCGTGCTTGGTTGGGCCATCAGTCATAGAATCGGAGGTGCGTCCCGAATAAGTTGTTCCCGGATTCGGTTGCTCACATTGATTTCGATGTTCGTGACGCCATTCGACTCCAGCATGCCGCAGAGAGAGTACGCAGATGAGACTGGGGCCCCCTCTGGCAGCCTGATCCGAACTGCGCCGGTAAAACCAGCGGTGACCAAGTGATGGAAGCATGACACCATCGTCCGTTCGTCAACCTTTGAACCCTGGAGCAAATAGCCTCCGTCTCCGTCCGTCACAACAATCGTTACGAGGTCTGTTCTGCGGGATTCGTGATTCCGACTGCCCGAACAGCTCACACTGGCCACAATTGCCAGAACCAATACTATAACAGTTCTCATAGAGATATTCCTGGCCCAACGACGCCCTTGACCGGCGCAAGTGAGCCGCCGCGGCTCACTTGCGTACGTGTCCGCCGCCTTGTTGGGAGTCCTATGCTATTTGTGGTCTCGCTGGATTGCCTGACGAGCAGGCACGTTGGTGCTGGTCACTCGCATCTTCCGCTGCATTTCCACCATTGAGGCACTCCCTTCGGCTGCCATTTGCTGCCGCTTCCGCAATTCCGCGTCCGAGACTGGGGAGAGCCTACCCTCCGGGTCCCTAGTGTAGACTTCGACCACGTCACAGGGTAGTCCGTTGGTGTCGCGTTTCGATACCATGATGGAATCTACCGTGCCATTGCGATTACTGTCCACAAGAACAACGGTATGATCCCCCACCGGGAATACTGTGAGAGACTGGTCACGCGGCGTAATAACCTGAAGGACACAATTGGTTCCGCGATAGAACATCTCTTCACGCAGCCCATGCTCGCTTACCGTGCAGATGTTGGTAAGACATGTCTCGCTTTGCGACCATGCGCAGGGCACGGCAACAAGTAAGAGAACTCCAATGATTCCGCATTTTGTCATCATACCCTCCTCCCAACGTTACGGTTGTGGCGCGGGCTTCCCGTCGCCACCGACCGATGGTTCGGTGCCTGCTTTCGGAGAACTCAACTGTGTGATCGTCTCTGTTTTGCGCATGTCCTCCCCGGGAAGTTTCTGAAAGTCTTGCCACGTGGTGTCCGATGTCTTCACCGTGATTGTGCGATCTTGATACTTCCCTGAGTGGAACAGGAAATGAACCTTTGAGAATTCGCCGTAGAAAGGCTTCGCTCCGAATCTCAACTCAATGTACGCACACCTAACGCTGTAGTTGTCGCCCCAGTAGAACAGCAGATCGGCAGTGTCGAGTTGAGGTGCAATGATGTCCTTAAGTTCGGCATCGGGAATCTCGTGCGTCTTCCCCTGCCATGCCAAAACGGCCTTCGTCAGGCGCACGCCGTCGGATTCAAGCCGCACTGATGTCTTGTCGTTAAGGTTTCCAACCTTG
>JBAXWO010000546.1:0-2441 GCA_037128375.1 bacterium | reverse complement strand
AACCATGTAATCCGGTCAACTTATAGGCAATGCCCCCCCGCCCGCAGAGCGGGAACAAACGAGAGGGCAACTTTCTTAAACGATTAAGATTAGGTTTAAGATTACGATTACGAAGGCTGCTGATTCCTCTTAATCCTAATCTTGAGCATAATCGTAATCCGCTTGAAGTTATAGTAAAGGAACGAGTATGAAACAGATGATGCAGAGTGTGAGAAGTTTGATTGTTGCGCTGACGTGCGCAACGGCCGGCATGGCTGGTGCGGCGGATTTTGCGATCCAGTCCTTCGACGGGACGGGGCGGCTGACGTACGGCACGCTCAATGACGGGACCAACTACAACTACCGGGTGGAGTGGGCGCCGTCGCCCGCCGGGCCGTGGAGTGATTTCGCCAGTTCCGGAGCGAGCTGGCTGGGCGCGAAGCCGAAGGCCAGCGGCAGCGTGGTCACGAACCTGGTGCCGATGTGCTACCGGGTGGTGGCCACGCGCGGGGACTACATGGCCATCGACGTTTCGGGCGGCACGGGAGCCACGACCTACCCCGTGACGTACTACCGGACGCTGGCGGACGTGCCCGGCGGCGCGAACAGCGACGCCTACAAGACGACGAACATCCTGATGCGCCTGATCCCCAAGGGCACCTTCACCATGGGCAGCCCTTCGGACGAACTGGGACGCTATGGCGAGGAGACGCAGCACGACGTGACGCTGACCAAAGACTTCTACCTCGGGGTGTTCGAAGTGACGCAGCGTCAGTGGGAACTGGTGATGACAAACAAGCCGAGTTACTTCAACAAGGCGACCTACTACGCGACACGCCCGGTGGAGCAGGTGAGCTACTACGACATCCGCGAGAATCCGGCGAACAGCGACGATCCGGCGGCGGACTGGCCCGCGAACAGTGCGGTCAAAGCCACATCCTTTATGGGCAAGCTGCGGGCCAAGACGGGGCTGACGGGCTTCGACCTGCCGACGGAGTCGCAGTGGGAGTACGCCAGCCGGGCCGGGACGGCGACGGCGCTGAATTCGGGGTACAACCTGACGAACACCGTCAGCGACCCCCGCATGTCTGAGGTCGGGCGGTACTGGGACAACGGCGGGAGCGGGTACCAGCTGAATAGCGACACGAGTGTGGGCACGGCGAAGGTTGGCGCTTATCAGCCGAATCAGTGGGGCTTGTACGACATGCACGGCAATGTCTGGGAGTGGTGCCTGGACTGGTACTGGACTTATCCGGGCACGGTTTCGGACCCGAAGGGCGCTGCTTCGGGGGCGGGCCGCGTCCTTCGTGGCGGCAGTTGGGCCCGCGAAGCGTACCGTTGCCGCTCCGCGATCCGCTACGACTACGACCCGGGCTTCCCGAACCGCGGCATTGGTTTCCGGGCTTGCTGCGCCTCCCCAGGTCAGCAGTGAGCTACGGCAAGCCAGAGGGAGAGCCTGGTGCGTGGCGGACGTTCGGGCCGGCCCCCGCGGAGCGGGGGTGAGCGGAGCGAAAGGCTGAACGGACGCCGACGCGCCAGGCTGAGGGCAGGGAACGGGCAGGCTGAGCGATGGGGGCCGGGGCAAAGCCCCGGCGGATTTTTTTGGCGGAGGGCGTTCTTAGAAATGCAAATGGCTTTCTTCTCAGTTCCCGCACGCGGGGACGCGGGCCTGCAGGAGGACCTGAACGTCTTCCTGCGGTCGCACCGCGTGCTGAGCGTACACCGCGAGTTCGTCGGGCAGGGGGAGAACGCCTTCTGGGCGCTGGCGGTGGAGTACCTGGACGGCCCCTTGCTGTCCGGGGGCGGGGCGGCGGCACGCGGCGGCAAGGAGCGGGTGGACTATAAGGAGGTGCTCGCGCCGGCGGACTTCGCCTTGTTCGCGAAGTTGCGCGACTGGCGCAAGGCCGTGGCGGAGAAGGAGGGGGTGCCGGTCTACGCGGTATTGACCAACGGGCAGTTGGCGGCCGTGGCCGCGAAGCGCCCGGCGGCGGCGGCGGCGCTGCGCGAGGTCGAGGGGATCGGCGAGGCCAAGGCGGGGAAGTACGGCGGCGACGTGCTGGGTCTGGTGGCGGCGGCTGGAGGCGAGACCGCCGCAGGCGCGGGCAAGGACGAACCACCATGAAACGGGTCGGCCAACTCTACGAACGCATCTGCGAGCCGGAGAACCTGCGGCTGGCGTTCCTGAAGTCCGCGCGCGGGAAGCGGGGGAAGCGAGAGGTGGGCGCGTACGCGGCACGTCTGGACGAGAACCTGCTCCTGCTGCGCGAGCAACTGCTGGACCGGAGCGCGGACG
Source organism: bacterium (assembly GCA_037128375.1). Taxonomy (GTDB): domain Bacteria; phylum Verrucomicrobiota; class Kiritimatiellia; order CAIKKV01; family CAITUY01; genus CAMBRF01. The sequence goes on along the minus strand of JBAXWO010000546.1, from coordinate 169 downwards.
TGGGGCACTACCACTTCTTCACCGTGCACGACCCCAAGGAGCGGCTGATCTGCGCGGCGGCCTTCCCGGAGCGCGTGTTGCATCACGCGATCATGAACGTGTGCGAGCCGGTGCGGATCATAGGGGACAAGGAAACAGAGTCAGAGTCAGCATCAGGCATTCGAGAATC